>JAAYVF010000131.1 GCA_012517325.1 Myxococcales bacterium
GGAGGCGGCCAAAAAGCAGGAATTTGCCGGACCGTCCGACGATTACAAGCGCATCCTCGATCTGGTGGCGCAACTGCGCGAGCGGCAGGCCGTGCAAGACGCGGCCACGGCCGCGATCCGCGGCACTCATTTTCTCATTCACCTGACGATTCTGCCCGGCGACCGCGTACAATGGGAAACCGCCCGCGCTTTCTACGGACCGGGGGCGGTTCTGCTGGCCGGCCGCGAGGCCATGCTGCAAGCCATGCTGCCCGAGGCCGCCGCCGCTTATCGCCTGTCGGTCGAACCGGCCAAGAGCGAAAGCGGCGCCGACGGCGTCGCCTTTGTCCGCCGCCGCAACGAGCCGTTGAAACTCGCCGAGGTCGCGTCCTGGCTGACCGCGAAGCGCGACGGCGAGGATACGGTGTACGTCCTGCAGATCAACCGCCTGCTCGATGGCGGCGCGCCGGAAAATCCGGATCAGGCGCTCGGCGAGGTGATCGTCGTTACCGCCGAGCCGGTGATCGGCACGAACGGCGAAAAAACCGGGCCGTCGCAGGCGCGGTTCGTGTTGACGGCGGCCGGCGCGGCCGACGGCGGCCAGTTCATCGTGCGAACCACGAAAGCTCGCTAGCCGGGTGTCGAAAACACCGGGCGCGCGATCCAGGGATGGATCGCCGTTTTCGGCAACTTTCGAAGTGGCCAGAAATGAAGGGAAACAAAAACCGCGTTTTTTAGTTCCCACCGTTGAAAAAGGCCAGGACGGCCTTTTTCGACATCCTGCTCGGGAGGCGTCGATGAAACGCAAGCGTTGTCTGGTGGCGATTTTGCTGGTGGCCTTGATGCTCGCCGGTTGTTACGACGTCAAGGTGCGGCTGCAACTGTTCCCCAACGGCGAACTGCTGGTGACGCACGACGTGGTCGTGCCCGCCAGCGTTTACGACACGCGCCGGTCGGCGCTGGGCCTGTCGCCGCAAGACGTGGAAAACGACCTGCGGCAATCGCTCGAACAGGACGCGGCGCTGATCGGCAAGGCGCGGGTCATCGACGCCGCCGTGCACCGCGTCGGCGCGAACGTGTTGTTGCAACGGCGGGTGATTTTCACCGATCCGGCGCGCACGGCTCGCTACCTCGAACTGCTGGGCCTGACCGGCGAAATCAGCGTGAAAAAGGGTGATGCGACGATCGGGGTGAAAGCCGCGAAACTGGAACTGGCCCGGCTGGTGCGCCTCGGCAAGTTTTACGAGGAGACGAAAGCGCCCGCGACGGCGGATAATTCCCAGTCGCCTTCCGGCAACCGGTTCACGTTGCAACTCGACCTACCCGGCAACCTCGTCGCCGAGGAACCGCTGGCGCGGCGCGACAACGGCGAACTGGCCTGGAGCGTAGAGGAAGCCCAATTCGACGCGCCGTTCCAGGCGACGGTGAAAACCAAGGCCGAAAAATTCGTGCCCTGGCCGGGCGCGGCCGGCGCCAAGGTCGACGGCGAGGCGATCGCCCGCCTGCTGACGGCGTTCGACGATGCGGCGGCCGCCGATTACACCCGCCGGCTCGGCGGGCGGATCACGCCGATTCTGCACCTGCGGCTCGACAAAAACCTGAAGGTCGATTGGGCGATCCTCTGGGCCGGCGACGAGATCGGCCGCGCGGCGGCGCAATACCAGTCCCGCGTCGACGCGTTGCTGTTGCCGGAACTGGGCCACAACTACTACCGCTGGCTGGAAACGGTCGGCGAGGGCGAACGGCGGACGGTCGCCGAGGGTTATCGGACGCGCCAGCCGCTGCCGGCGAAAGACCTGGGCGGGCCGCTGACGGTGACCAGGCAGGGCAGCGAGGCGCGCGTCGTTTTCGCGCCGCCGGCGGTCTACCGGCAAATCGCCGCCGCCGGGCCGGCGAGCCGCATCGTCGCGATGCTGGTCGTCACGTTCCCCGACGGCCGGGAGCAAAGCCGGGTCATCACCGCGGCCGATCTGCAGTCCGGGCGGCCGGTGGAATTGACGGGACCGCTCGGCCGCTAGCCGGGTGTTTTTCAACAGCCCGCTAGTGCACGATCTGATAGGTATCGAACAGGTTGCCGTCGAGATCGATGGCATCGATCGTCATGACGTTGTCCTCGACACTGATGCTGAGGAAATGGTGCACCGACTGATAGAACACGATGTGTTCCCAGTCGCGCGCCCAGGTATCCAACCCGCCCGCCGCCCCGCCGTTGATGTAATAAGTGACGCCGTTCAGGTGCCCGCGCTCGTAATCGTGAGTGTGGCCGGAAAAGAACGCATCCACCCCGTATTGCACCATCAGCGGATCGATGAACCAGCGCATCGTCAGGTCGCCGGGATAGGTGTCCCACCCCTCGCTGTACGGCGGCTTGTGCGTGAAGACCACGATGAATTCGGCGTCCTGCGCCTCGCCGGAAGCCAGTTGATCGACGAACCAACCGTATTGCGGCGAGCCGGGGAAGTACAACAGGTTGCTGTTCAGGGCGATGAAAAACGTGTTGCCGTAGGTGAAGCTGTAATAGAAGTTCGAATCGGCGAAGGCGAACGACTGGTAGAAATTGGGCGAATTGTGTTCGTGGTTGCCGATGCTGACGTAGACCGGCGTGACGCGCCAGAGATCGGCCGCCGGGTTGAAGAACTGCTCGTTGAAATCCGGCTCGTTCCGGCCGTCGTTGACGATGTCGCCGCAACTGAGAGCCAGATCGGGTTCTTCCGCCAACATGAGCGCGGCGATCTGGGTGAAAATATCGTAATTCGATTGGTTGTCGCTGAAGACCACGTATTGGAAAGGCGAATCGGGCTCGACCGCCGTTTGGAAGGTGGCGACGGTGCTTTCGTCCTCGCAGGAGCGGACCTTGTAATAGTAGGTGGTTTCCGGTTCCAGGCCGGTCAGCTCGACCAAGTGGGTTTTGACCAGTTCGTTCGAGCGCTTCACGCTGCCTAACTCGCTCGTCAAACCGTACTCGACCTGCGAATCGCCCAACGGATCGGTCTGCCACATGATCCGGATGCTCGTCTGGGTGACGCCCTGCAGATAAGGCTGGCGGCTGATCACGCCGTCGCACTCGATCGGCGTGGTGTCGTCGTTGTCGTCGTTATCGTCATTATCATCATTATTATCATCATTGTCGTTATTGTCGTCATTGTCATCATCGTCGTCATCGTCGTCGGCCCCGCTGTCGTCATCGGCCGGCGTGGAATCGTCGTTGTCGTTGTTGTCGTCGTCATCTTGAGCCTGCCCTGAGTCTCCCGAAGAATCATCGTCATCCGACGAGCACCCGGCGAAAATCGCCGGCAACAGCAGCAGGGCCGAGAGCAATACCAGCAAACGGTTCACGTCTTGTCTCCTTTGCGCAAAGCAACCGCCCAACTTTAGCACGCGAAACTCCGCGCGCCAACGACTTGACTGGTGTAGGAGCGGCTTAGCAGCCGCGATAAAAACCCTCACTGACTTTCCGTGCGCCAGCCGGAACCCACGCCAGGAGCGCCAGCGACTTGACTGGTGTAAGAGCGGCTTAGCAGCCGCGATAAAAACCCTCGCCGTCTAACCGTGCGCAAGCCGGAATCCACTTCGGAAGCGCCATCACACGATTTCACCTCTCCGCCAAACCCTCCGTCGGATTTGCCGGAATTGATAATTTTCGTTTATTTTTCCATGGCTTGTAATCCATTCCCCAATCGCCGGCCAAATACAAAATCATATACATTAAAAAATAATTAATTTTCCCATTGTTTTTTTATCAAAGATGTATCCTCCTATTCGCCTTCCGGATTTACAACGTGTCTGGATGCACGAAGCGAAGGCATTTAGAGAGCACTCATGCCCAATTGGTACGTCGATCCCGACCAGGCCGACGATTCCGGCACCGGCGAAAGCTGGGCCACCGCGAAAAAACATCTCAACGCCATGATCCAGGCCCTGACCTATCCGCTGGCCGGTATGCCCGTCACGCAATTAGGCATTGATCTATGGGCCGACATCTCCACCGGGTCTGACGGAGAAAGATACTCCGATTGGTCTTGACTTTGGCAAAGTAAAGTAGTGTTATTTATCCATGTGCTGAGGAATGATCGAAACCTCGGTTGTGAGAAATTCCGACGGTGGTCGA
>JAAYVF010000132.1 GCA_012517325.1 Myxococcales bacterium
ATCGACCAATATGTCCGCTGGTACAATGAAAAACGAATCCACTCGGCGCTCGGTTACCGGACGCCGAACGAGGTCGAAGCGGCTTACCTCACCCTAAAAGCCGCCTAAATCTGTCTTGCTTTCGGGGGGACACTACGCAGTCGTGCCCGCCGCCACATCGAACACGAGGACGGAGGAGTACGGGTCCTCGTCGAAGTGCTGACCGAGGCGTAGCGCGACCTCACCGGTGCCCTCCGGCAGCGTCAGCGTGAAGTACCCGCTCTCGCTCGTGGTAGTCGTCACCGCCGGGGAGAACGACGACAGCGTGACGTTGTCGAGCGCCTCGACCTGAAGGTAGGGGTAGAGGGGGATGGTGGAGCCCGCCGCGTTGCCGACGTACACGAAGACCTTCCCGCCTATCGTATTTGACGTGCTGTCGTCGTCGTCATCGTCGTCGCCCGGCGACGTATCATCGTCATCATCGTCGTCTGATGTGTTGTCGTCGTCATCCCCGCCGGTCGTATCGTCGTCATCGGGGTTCGTGTAGATGTTCGTCGTACTGCCGCCGTCGTCCTTGCCGCAACCCAAGAAGAGGCCGAGGAGCACTAAACTAAGAACCGCTAGCCAATAAGCTGAGATTCTGATCTGCATGACGCCTCCTGCTCTTCGCCCCCAAAAAAAAGGGGCGACAAGTGGCCCGCGTCGCAGCACCACAAGCGCCCCTCCCGTAGAGGCGCTGTGTAGTCAGCACAACGCTTGCAGGCGGCGTTATGCGACGCGGTTGTTGCATCACGATCAGCGCAGGCTCTCGTTCGCGGGTGACTAGACCGCCAGCTCCGAAGAGCAAAAAGCCAACACTTCACGTTGATGCGAAAATATTATCGTCGGGCTGCGACCGACTTGCAAGCTGGAACGCGGAGAGCAGTTCTTACCGTCGGTAAAAGCTAAAGAACAGGATGCGGGAGTCGGCCGTCGAGGTCGCAAAAAACCCGCCGAAGAAGGGTTCGATGATCTACTTGCTCGGTTGACAAGTAACGGAAGGACTGAGGTGGACGGAACCCCGTGAACAGCTTCCGCAAACTCACCAGCGGGATTTCTTTCTTTAGACGTTCGGAATTTCGGATCAAGATTCCATAAGCACTTTTCGAGCCATCGAAGTAGTTCATGAACGTCGCGCGATCCGCCCCAGCGTGCTTACCCCACTTCCTCCACATGTTGGGAGCCGAGGTTTCCACCACACCGCCAACCTCGAACGCTCCGATGAGGGCGCGCTGCGCTCCTGATGCGTAGATAAGGCACAAGTCGCCCGCCTCTACGTTCGGTCGGACCCGGCGAAACTCGATGGACTTCTCGCCGTCAAGAATTTTGTTAGCGTACTCGGGTTTGATCGAGAGAAGCAGAACCTTCACTTCGGGTGCCCTCCGTCTCCGCTCAACGCGCCGTAAAGATTATATGGGATACGAAAAGCGGAGATAGGGTTGAAGCCCTTCACGAACTTCTTGATCCGATCTAAGGTGATCGGACGCTCGAACGCCTCGAACCAAGTGAACCTTACAGCCATAGCATGACCGTCGGCATTGAGGTGGTTGCAGATTTCGGCAACCGTGTAAATGCCAAGGTCGCCGTAGCGGATGAACAACGTCTCCGGGTCCTCAACCTCAACGGACTCCACTAAGGCGCTGCCCACGATGCCGACGGCTGCGCGCGGCGAGTCCGTGACGTAGAAAAGCACCGGCGACCCGCGCCGCAACCGCCCTTCGTGGCGCGGCCGAAAGTAGTACACGTTGTCGACACGGAGGAAGCGCTTATCTGCTTCAGGTCCGAAGAGCGCAAGCTGTGCTTCTCGCCACTCAAACAGGGCTTTCGCCCATCGCATTTTTATTGGGATAATAAAGGCATCCCGGTCCTCAAAGGCCAAGCGCACTGGATACAACCGCGCTTCGATGTCCAGTTCATCCCAGGTTGCCCGTCGTTCCTCATCCCCATTATGCCATATTACTGAAAGGACCGGCCTTCCTTGAGGTGCTTCGGGGGGCCAATCACCAGCCACCGAAATACTAAGAGAACCGAAGCGAACGGGCTCGGGATTTAGAGAGGCCGGGACGACCGGGGTCCCGTCGAGATGTCCCAGCCCGTCATCTGCTACGACCGGGTAACCCAGGACCTTTGCTATCTCTTGCGCCAAGTCAGGCATCTGAGCCAGGCCATACTCGCCATAGAGAAAGTGGCGCGCCAGGATAATCTCCATGGTTGCATCGTCGTATCGACGAGGAGAGACCCCTTCGACGAGGAACCCAAAGGACCGGAAGAACGCCACGAGTTCCGATTCCTTTGACGAAACCGTGACCATGACCTTACGCACACCCCGCTGCGCCCAGGCTCTGATCTCGTGGAACAGTAGATGCTGCCCGACGCCGTTGTCTCGGTTTGCATCCCCGACGAAGAAGGTGCTGAGCTTCACAACCTTACCGTCGGCGCTCTTGGGCTTCGAGATGGAGATGGCGGCGAGTCGGTCGTCGACGGTGGCCACCTTTCGCTGCGCGGCTGGATCACCCCAGATATTCCCGAACCAGTCGTCGAAGGCTGGATAGATTTTTGCGATAGGCTCGACGAGAGCGCGGGCCGCCGTGAACTCATCCCCCTTTGCGAAGCGAATCAGTATGTTCGGGAGGGGAAGCGCACCACTGACGACTGGTCTCTGGGCCACCATCTCGGATAGAACTGACTCTGGCGTCCGGACCCGAAGGCCGTGTTGGCTGGTGAGGCGCTCGCTCGCGTCGAGGATTTCCTGATCCAGGGTCACAAAAATATCCGCCCGTCCCACGATGGCCTCGGCGAGGTGCCGAGCATCTGCCTCGCGGTTCGACCGCGAGCGGGACTCGGGGCTCTTCGTGCCGAAGACGAGGGTGTAAATTTCGGGAACGAGCCGCCCCACCTCAACCGAGGAGCCGTCGAGGATCGGCGGGAAACCTTGGACTTGTCTCATCCGACGTTCGCGCCGGGCGCTATCGTGATCTTCTGCAACCTCCACCGCTGCAACCGATGTAACTCGGAGGTCTATCTGGTGCAGGATGCCGCTCCGGAGCAATCGCACCCAAGCGTCACTTTCACCCTCTAGGGTGCCGATGATCCCGTTCATGTCGAGTACCAAGCGGATCACTTCTGGCAGAACTCCTCAAACGTCGAAAAAAGGCGTCGACCCTGTTTTCGGTAGTTGCGCCCCAGGGCGGTGTCGGCGATCCGATACTGAAGGTAGGCCACGGCGTCCTCGAACCGGTCCAGCGGCGTGTCCTTCACCTTGCACCCAAACTCCCGCAGGTAGGCGTTCCGGATCAAGGCGTACTTCATCGCCTGGCCCGTTCGGTCGCACTCTGCCTTCTTGTACTCGTTGTAACGTCCGACGAGGTGTTCCAGGTAGTTATAGCGGTAGGCGTCGGTGGCCACCGTGCCCGCGATGATGATCGGGGGCGACTTCTTCCCCCGGCCACTCGCGTACTTTATGTTCATGTCGCCAGCCACGTTGATGTCGCCGCCTGCGACAACGTTTCCGCTCCCAACGACCTTCACGCGCTTACCGAGCTTGCTGCCCCGGATGGGGATGACATTGCTCGGAAGTTCCTTCGGTCCCTGCGGGTCGGAAGTGGAATCCTTCAAGTAATGGCGCTCGTCCCACTTCAAGTCGAAGCGCATGTGGGTGGGAATGGTCGGCATTTCCATGTTGGCAACGAGGGCTACCTGGGAGAGGCACCGATACAGATGAGGCCTCAAGATGTTCAGGGCATCGAAGTAGCCTTGGCGTTGAAGTTGCGGTCCTTGCGTTTCCGTGTAGGACAAGAACTGCCGCACGCCTTCCAGCATGAACTCGATGAGCAGATAAAGAGCCGTGTCGGTTTTGTCCTTGAGCTTCACCTCCATGTCCACAAGAAAATTCCGAATCTCTTGGATCGAATCCATCGCGTTTTTGATGCAGCCGTCGCAGCACTCCCATGCGTTCAGGACCCGCTTGTCGGCCAGGCGGATGACGACTTCCCGAGCGACATCTCGCTCGACTCGATCCGGTATTACCTTGATCGAAACCAAGGGGAGAGAGACCGTGACACCCTCCGCCTTGAACGGGAACTTCTTCGCCTTTTCTATCAGGCGACGAAGATTGAACTTGAAGCTGTCCCGGTCCATGTTCAAACCTTTTTTATAGTGTGGCCGAGAACACCCCACCGCATTTCGTCTTTATCCGCGTTGGAGATGAGAACCCCCAGCGCCGCCAGGGTGACCAAGTGCTTTTCGACCGCAGTTTTACGCGCACCCTTGAACGCGGCGGCGACATCGTCGACGGACCATGATCCGGGGCGCGAAGCGAGAAGATCGCGGATCGCCTTGAGTTGGTCCGGAACGGACTTCGGCCAAGGTTGCGGGCCGGTCGGCGTCGCCACCTTCTCGGGTACGGACAGGCCGTCGAGTTGCGGTTGGACGGCTGCGGTCTTGCCGGTCGGGTTCTGGAAGTCCGGCCGGAGCCAACGGACGATCCCGCGCTTCTCCTCTTCGGCGCGTTCATGGTTGAGGGCGACGAGGCGCGCGAGCAGTTCGTCGTCCGGCAGATCAACGGGCCAGCCGTAGGCGTCGGCGACTGCCGCGTCTAGTTCGTCGTGCAACTGCTTGAGCACACCGACGAGCGCCTTCTCGTGGAAGGCGCGCTCCTTCTCAGTCAGCGCCGGGCCGCCCTCGCGTTCGATCTGGCGTAGCCGCTCCAGCGCGTTGTACATACCGGTCAGCGTCGCGTCCGGGTGATCGGCCTGTACGCACTTGCGGAGTGCATCGAGTCGCTCACCGACTTCGCGGATTCGCGCTTTCTGATCGTCGGCGGCGTCGGGGAAAGGGAAAGGATCGAAGCAGCGAGTTTTATTGTAGCGTGGACGATCTTCAAGAGTACCGCCGGAAATCAAAGACCATGTCACGTGAAACCGACTCGAAACGATCCCGAGGAAATAGGCATCGTCGAGGGCGATGTTCACCAACATGTTGTCCGGTAAGATCGAGGTATCGAGAAACTGAAACACGCGGTGCTTGGCCGTCTCAGTCGTGGCGATGTAGCGCCGGAGCCCTGAGAGCGCTTTACGGAGTTCGGGGCGCGGTTTTCCGAACAACCACCAATCCCTCGCGTACTGCTGGGAGTCCTTCGTGCCGCCGTCGGCCTTGGTGTCTCTCTCCGGCTTCACCCGTTCATAGACCCACTGGTAGGCCGAAGGAAACTTGTCTCGGACTTCGTTTGATCCAAGGCCAAAAAGGTCGATGACCATCACCTTGCGGGGCTTCTGCATCACATCCTTGCCATTCAGGTACAAGCGAATATGGCGTTCAAGGCCCGCGACGTTCCCGAGGCCGAGCTTCACCGCTTCTTCCGGCGTGACGATGAAACCGGCTCCGTGGAGTTTGACGCCAGGGTTGCTCAGGTTTTCGTTGCTCCGTAGAGGAACGGCTTGAGTAACATCTGCACCTACGGTCAGATCGGCGTTCAGACCCCCGATCTTCTGATCGAAAATCACGACCACGGCGATGTCGCCGGTCTCTACTTCCTTCTTCACCGTCAAGAGCCTGCCGGTGCGCTTACCCGCTTCGCCGACCGTCATCGCGATCCGCACCGCCGCGCCCTCGGCACTGTCCACCCATGGATGATCCGGGATGGCAAAGGTCAGAGACAACGGCGGATCGCCTTCAAGGTGGCGGGCGAGAACACGACGACTGAAGGTCTGGCGCAGGCTGTTTGTCGTGATGAAGCCGAAGCGCTTGACCTTGCCCTGCCGCGCCAGCACCGCAGCCTTCTCCCACCAGTACATGACGAAGTCGCAGCTTTCAGGCACGTCCGGATAATTCGCACGCACGGTCTCGGCGTAACCATCACCGAGCGCCTGCCTCATCAGCCAGTTGCCGATGAACGGCGGGTTGCTAACGATGAAGTCGGCCTCGGGCCACTCAGCGGGGCGTGCGTTGATGTAGTCGAGCACCGGCACGCGAGCATCCTCGTCGGGTACTTCCTTGCCGGTGATCGGATGCGTCTTGAAGGTGCGTTGATCCCAGGTCGTGATCGGCTTGCTGTTTTCGTCGACGCGCGGGCGGATGTCGTCGTAGACCAGCACGGCGTCGCGGCAGACGATGTTCTTATACTCGCGCAACACCGGCTCCGCCGGTCGCAGATCGCCGTGGACGCGGCGATACCACTGCAAGTAGCCGATCCACAGCACGAGGTCGGCGATCTCGCGGGCGCGCGGGTTGATCTCGATGCCGAGGAATTGGCCGGGGTTCACCATGACGCCTTCCAACTCGAAGGCGGCCTGTGTGACGCCCAAGTCGGCTAATTCGCGCAACACCTCGGCCTCGATCTGCTTGAACAGATCGAGGGTGACGAAGAGGAAGTTTCCGCTGCCGCACGCCGGATCGAGCACGCGGGTCTGAACAAGCTTGTCGTGGAACGCGCGAATTGCGGTCGCCGCCTTTTTACGGTCGTCGGCGGTGGGCTCGGCGTCGCCCTTGTCGACGAGCTGCCGCGCCTGCGCCTGCGCGATCACCCATTCGGCTCGCAGCGGCTCGATGACGGCGGGGCGCACTAGGCGCTCGATATACTCGCGCGGCGTGAAGTGCGCGCCGAGCTTCTGCCGCTCGAAGGGGTCGAGGGCGCGTTCGAGTAGCGTGCCGAAGATCGTCGGCTCGACGTTCGACCAGTCGCACTTCGCGGCGTCGAGTAGAAGCTGAAGCTGCTCGGCGGTCATGGGGATCGACCGGCAGTTCTTGAACAGGCCGCCGTTGAAGCGAAGCAGCTTAGCCTCGAAGCCAAACGGTAAGCCGTCGTTCATCGCCTTCCAGAGCTGCTCGACCTCGTGCTGGAACCGGCGTGGTTCGGGCTGCCACCGCTCCTCGACGGCGCGCGTGAAGAGCTTCTCCGGCAGCAGGCCCACGTCTTCGGCGAACATGGTGAACAGGCAGCGCATGAGGAACTGCGCGACCAGTTCCGGATCGTGCTTTGACTTTTCCAGATCGCGGGCGAGGTCGGCCAGCTTCGCCGCGACCTCGCGGGTAACGCGCTGCGCGTGCCGGGCCGGATCGAGATCAAGAGGATCGACGAAAACCTTGATGAAGAAGTCGCGGACGCTTGCGTCGGCGAGTTGCGACAATTCGATGGTGTGTCGCGCACCGTAGCCTCCATAGTGCCCGGAGAACCCGGACCACACTTCGAAGCAGTTGCCGATGTCGGCCGTCATGAGGACCGGCGGCTTGCCCTCCGGCAGATAAGCCGCGTAGCGCAAGGCCTGGCCGTAGGCCGCGCGCATGGCCTTGTCCCACAACGCCGTACCGCGCCGCGCGGTGCCGAGCACGTCGTCGCCCGCTTCAGAACCTTGCTTCGCTTCCCAGACAAACGAGCCACGCCGATAGAAGTCGATGAACCCGGTCGTCGAGCGGCCGTCGGGCGTGTCGATGGTGACCGCGCGCTCGAAGCAGTAGTCACCCGACTTGTCCGCCGGGTCCGGGCGCGGCACGCCGAGGGCGTCGCAAAGGTCCAGGAAGAAGTGGTCCTTGTGACGGCGCTCGTGCGCGGACGACGCCGTCCAGCGCGCGATGAACTTATCGACCGATCCGCTGATCGTCACGTCACCCCCTTCGTACAGGGTGCTGTCCGAAGTTTACTGATGGTGGAGCACGAGCCGGACGCCGGGTTCTATAGAGCCCGTGCCGCCGATCATCAACATCACCTAGTCGGTTGCAGAACTTATCACGAGGAACCGCGTGCGACAACCAGATAACGAGAGCAGCCAGACGTTGCAGGCGATGCAACCTAGCCAAGTTCCGGGGTGTTTTTCTGATCGCCGGAACTCCGCCTGCCGCATCATGTGCGCGAGGTCGTCGATGGGCCTCGTCGGTGTCGCGCGTAGCGGCCTCTAGGAACGCGAATAGATCATCGTTGGACTTCGGGCTGTCCTGGCGTGAGATCGCCGCCTGGCAGGCCGCATAGGCCGCCCAGTCGGCCGCTACTGACCTCGCCAACGGCAGCAGCATCTTCTTCGCTTTGTGCTCGGTCATATCCATGCCGCAGACGGCACGGCGTACTTCGGCGCTCGGGTTGCCGCCAGTGCTGCCGATCATCCGGAGCCGCGACGCGATGTGCTCCCAGTAGTCAGGGTTGGTCGGCAGAGGCGGAAGGTCGATGTCGGTGCCGATGGCCGACGGCCGCACGGCCTCGAAGACCCACCAGGCGTACCGTATCGCATCAAAGAGCGCGAAAGCCTCATGCCGGTAAACGGTGTAGGGCGTCAAACCCAGAGCGATCAGTTGGTTTATGTCCTCGTTGAGAACGCGCTTGTTGCCCTGGTACATGACCGGGGGCTGCTTCCGAACGGCCGCAACTCCGCGAGCGCGGCAATCGGCGAGCAGAGAACGGAGCCTCGGGACCAACCTCGGGTGCTCGCACAAGTCGAACGCCTCGTCGTCGGTCAGAGCTGCGGGATCGGCGACGTGATCCAGGCCCAGTCGTCGAAGTTGGTTGGAGACAGCGTCGGCGAACCGCAGACCTCCGAGCACATGCGGCAACCGTCGGTCCGGCGCAAACGGCGACATCGCCGCCTCGATCTCCTCGCCGATCAAACGGAACTCGATCTTGCCGACCATCAACGCCATCGCCGCTACGTCCGGCCGGTGCCGATGCCGGAGGTCGATCCGGTATGACGCAACCTTCAGGCCGATGCTCTTGCGGCACATGCCCAGACCGGTCACCGACTTCGGCCGGGAGGGGTCAGGATGACGAAACCGGCGACCACGATACAGGTCGGCAAGGCCGTAGTGATCGCGCAAACCGCCCGCCACGTCGACGAACCGATCCCACTCGTCCTCGTCGGCGATCTGGAACTGGACTGCTAGGTCGAGGCGGGTGACCACGCCCTCGCGCGCCACGTGCTCGATCCCGAGCAGGTCGAGCAGGCGGGCGAGTCGACGAGGGATGTCGGCCAGAGTGGACGGGGGCACCGGTCTGAAGTTCACCCGGCGGCCCAGGACGGTCGCTACCTCGAACTCGACGACGATCAGTCCGTGGAGGTCGCCGCCGATGTAAGCCCGCACCCGGACGGCTTTTCGCTTGATCGCCCCTTGGAAGACGAACTCGTCCCACGCGACCGGCGGATCGCCCAGTTCGTCGCCGGGGCGAGTACATGTTCGGTGGTGGGTCATCTTCCACGGCAGCTTGGCGAACCACCCGACGGACAGGTTCGGATCGCGGTATGCGAGATGAACCGTGTCGACCGAGGCCACGGCCGGGCGCAAGCCGAGATCGCGAAGCACCTCAGCGCCCTTCAACGCCGGGACTAGCCTGGGGCTTCTTCGATTTGGTGGGCCGGTCGTTTTCGTCGTTTTCCCCTTCTAATGCAGAGGCTCGTCGGCCTCTGGCTCTTGACAAACTCTCGTTCTGCCGCGCCGACGCCCCGCGATATGCGCGCCGCCGGTCGTCTGTATCTTCAGCGAGCAGGGGTTGCGGATGAACCCGCGTTCGAGCTGTAAGCCACCCGTGTTGATTTTCGAGAAGCTGTAGGCCCGGACCAACCTTGATCCGTCCGTTTACGGCACGCCGAAGCCAGAACCTACAAAACGCTCACGCCGCCACACTCTCCCAAGAAGATAAGGGCCAGAAGAACCACAAAGTGAGGTGAGCATGAAAGCCACGAAGTTGAAGAACGATCTGGTCAGCGCGGCGAAGGTCGGCAGGCAAACGGGCCTATCCCGCCACACGATCCTGCGGCGAGCCAAGCAAGGGCTGATCCCGAGCTACCGCTTCGGTCGGAACCTGATCCGGTTCGACCCGGACGAGGCCGTGGAAGCCCTGCTCGCGACCGGGCAACAGCAACAAGAAGCCGGTCCCGAAGGCGACCCCACCGTGATCGCAGTCGACCAGTGATTCGCGATCACACGACCCCGGCGCGGCGATGGTCGCGCCGGGGTGAGTTCGGCGATCCCATGATCGCCGCCTGAGCGAGACGGTCGGCGGGCCGACCTAAATCGCCCGCAGAAGTTCTAACGAGCGCGACATGCGCAGCCGTGACGACGTGAGGCAGGTCGTCGTGGTGGGGAGACGGAAGCACTCCCGACCCTGATGAGGGCCGGAGCTATGAACGAGAACAGTACGATCTTCGATCCGACCACCGAGCGGTTCCTCGGGACCGTTGAACTGGGCGAGCTTCTCGGCTTGGACGCCAAGACGGTTGAGCGCCTGGCACGACGAGGGGAGCTGCCGGGCGTCCGTTACGGTCGGACCTGGAAGTTCCTGCTGACCGATGTGCTACGATGGCATCGGCAACATAGCAGTGATGGCTCTCGCAGGAAGGAGGATTCCGATGCGAAGACGAGAGCCAATAGCACGAGTGATGCGCCTGGTAGGCGGCGGATGGCAAGGCCGGTTCTGGTACACGAACCAGACCGGAGACCGAATTCGCTTCCGCCTTCAGATTTCTTCAACGGGGACAAGGCGAGAAGCGGAGACGAAGGCGGCGGAACTGAAGCGACAAGCTGACCGGCTCGGATACGTACCCGGATTCAACGATCCCCCGCCACCGCCGGAGGTAGAGGTTCGCTACACATTCTCCGGTTTCTCGGAGAGGTTCTACAAGCTCTACGCCTTGGTGGAGAACGGTCGGAGCGAGCAGAGGAACAAGGAGAGCCATATAAGAAACCATCTACTGCCTTTCTTCGGTGACATGGACATCCGCGACATCGACGCCGAGAAGGTGGCCGAGTTCAAGGCGGTCATGCAGAAGAAGCTGAAGGCGCTGCCACCGAAGACGAAGACGATGAAAAAAAGGCAAGAGAACGAGGTCGTTTCGCCAAGTACGATCAACAGAAGTCTGGGTACCTTGAGGAAGATGATGAACGTAGCTTGCGACTGGAGGTACATCAGTTCGGTGCCGAAGATCAGAGACCTGCGGCTCGACCCCGTCGAGCAGGACTGTTTCACCATCGAGGAGCGCGACCTCTTCCTTGAAACCTGCCTGAAGTACAGGCCGGAGTGGCACTGCTTCTTCGCGGTTCTGGCCCACACGGGCCTCCGAAGAGGAGAAGCTGCCGCGCTAAGATGGGAGGACATCCAGTTCGCCGACCGAACGATCCGCGTTCGGCGCTCAAGGGATCGAGATGGCACCGAAGGGCCGCCCAAGACTCGCGAGTTCCGAACGGTTGAGATGAACAGCTTCGTGTATGAACTGCTCAAGGCCCATCAGCACCTCAAGGGGCCTTACGTCTTCTACAACTCGGCCGGTGGGAAGCTGGACATCAACGGAGGCGCGAAGGTGCTCAAGTGGGTGTGCCGCATGGCTGGGCTCAGGGCCATACGGATACATGATTTCCGGCACACCTTCGTGACCACCGCTCTCGACAAGACGGGAGACGTTTTTGCGGTCATGAAGATCGCCGGGCACAAGCACCTTTCCACTACCCAAAGGTATGGCCACGAAAACAAGGCGGCGCGGCGGAGAACAGTGGAGAGCATCGTCACCAAGAAGTCCGAAGGTGCGACGGTGGCGACGCCGGATTCTGAAACCCCAGCTTGCGCGCAACTGGCAACGGAGGTGGCAACGGAGCCTCTGAAGCTGAAAATCGTCGGGAGTGAGCAATGAGAAAGGCCCGCAAGATCATCGTCTTGCGGGCCTCACAAAAGAAGTCGGGATGACTGGATTTGAACCAGCGGCCCCCTACTCCCGAAGCAGGTGCTCTACCAGGCTGAGCCACATCCCGATCCTGGGATGCCTCTTATAGTCAAAAATAGGAATGGCGTCAAGAGGTTTCAAAACCGGCCGCATCCAAATCGGCCAACCCGCGCACCAATCGGCCGAAATCGAGAAACGAGGAATAGAGATAAACGCCGTAGCGCAGCATCAGCGGGTCCGCGACCGAGCCACCCCAGGTCGATACGGCCCGTTTGAAGAACAAAGCTTTTTCCAGCGTCACGGTTTGGCCGAGACGAAGACTGTCCATCATTCGGAGCGAGCCGGCCACCAACAAATCGCCATACCCCTGCTGCGGCGATCGATCGGGATCGGTCCAAATCCAGGGATGATCCAGCCGCGCCGCCCGGACATTGAACGACCGATCGGCCGAGTAGGAAAGAATCAGGTAGTCGGTGCCAGGAACCGGTTGCACGGAGAACTCGCCGAAAACCGGCTCCGCGATAATCGGCTTTGCCTCGTCGATCGCCCCACGGGCCCAACACTCGCTCGGATCGCCGGTATAATAATAAATCCGCGCGGCCGATTGGGGGCTCTCCAGATCGTCCAAGCTGAGATAGGCCAGATAAAGCGAGCTCTCGCGGTAATCGAGACTGAAATCGAGCGAGCATGCCGCCCAGGATTCCGCGCTGCCGCCATCCAGGTCGTTGTCGAGGTCCATCCCACTGCCGTAAATCAACAAACCACGCTCCCCCGATTTCGTCCAAGGGATCCCGCACGCGTCATTCGCCGGCGGGAGTCGATCGCGTTCGACCAGGACCGGCGCCGCCTGGATGAATTTCTTCTCGGCGAACAACGACAGATGGCGCCATTCCCCGCTTGCCACATCCATCGCCAAAAGATGCGATTGATCGCATCGCGGGTTGTTGAGATACTTCCCATACCAATAGTAAATGGTTTCCTCATCCACTTGAATCACTCCCGTCGGTACGGAGTAACCAAGTTCCAACCCGCGGGGAGCACCATCGACAAAAATCCGGTTTTGCTCGAATTCGGTCAGTAAGCCGGTTGCCTCGCCGGACGCATCAAAGGCGGCCTGTTCGGTCACCGAAACGTATTGAAGTCCTCCATCCAGGTCGGCCGAGGCCTCCACCCAATCCAGCGTACCGTCGCCGTTGAAATCGTACGTATACGGCACGCCAAGGAGCGAACCACCGACCCAGAGCCGACCCGAAATCCAGCGGCTTTTCGGGATGGAATCGCCGAAGAAATAAAGAGTCGCGTCACCGACCCGGACGCTGTAACCGAGATCGGTGCCCCAGATCAGGTTCTCACTGAAATTAGCCGGCAGACCGGGAGCGGGGAGATCGCCGGGCAATCTGCGTCCCGCCAAGAAGTTCCGTTCGTAATGGCAGATTTCCACCGCCAGCCCATCGCCATCCGCGCTCAAGCAATGTGAGTAATCCACTTCCTCGCTCGGATTGACGAGGGCATTCGTCCCTTCCCACTGGCTGGCGGCGACTGCCGGGCGATGCCAAGCCAACCCGATCGCGATCACAAAAAAGAGGTGGATGAAGGATTGAATCCGGGCTTGGCGATCGATTCGGCCGGACCGGAAAAACAAAGATGTGCAATACAAGTTGTTCATGGTCCCAACTTCGGCAACCCGGCCATCTCGACAAGCGAGATCCGTCGGCTTTGCGTCCCCACCTCGCGGCGGGTTTGCCTTTATCGGTCGGGGAAAACGCGCGACTCATTTCGCGCGGTCCGCAACCGGATGTCTATTAATGGTTTCGACGGCTCCGCGAAAAGACTTTACCTTTTTCCAAAAACATCACCGCTATTTTCACGATCCAACGTCCATTCATGGTTTGATCGTTGTATATTTACACCAGCGGTTGACCTTTTACTCGCCACATAATGGGCTTTAGCCACTACCGATCATATAGATATAATAGAATTCACGCGAAACAAAACGGGGATTTCATTCAAACCTTGATTTGCTCGGCTTGGCGCATGGCGCGAATCGGCACGGCATAGTCGGGTTGCGAGAAGACCGCGTTGCCGGCCACGAAGGCGTCGGCGCCGGCCTGCAACACCTCGCGAATGTTGCCCGGCCCCACCCCGCCGTCGATTTCGAGGATCACGTCGCCCCGTCCGGCCTCGACGAGCAGGCGGCGCATCCGGCGGATCTTCTCCAGTGTGCGCGGGATGAACATCTGGCCGCCGAATCCGGGATTCACGCTCATCAGCAGCACCAGGTCGACGTCGCCCAGCACGTCGGCGATTGCCTCGACCGGCGTCGCCGGATTCAGCGACACGCCCGCTTTTTTGCCGGCAGCCTTGATCTGCTGCAGCACGCGGTGCAGATGCGTGCACGCTTCCTCGTGGACCACGATGTAATCCGCGCCCGCCGCCGCGAATTCCTCGACGTAGCGGCCCGGATCGACAATCATCAGATGCACGTCCAGCGGCAGCTTCGTGACCTGCCGCAACAACCGCACGACCGGCTGGCCGATGGTGATGTTCGGCACGAAAACCCCGTCCATGACATCGACGTGGATCCAGTCGGCCCCGGCGGCTTCCACGGCGCGGATTTCCTCGCCGAGCCGGGTGAAATCGGCGGACAGAATGCTGGGCGCGATAATCATGTCATTTCCTCCGGAAACGGGCGGCAAACATTCCCTCGGCGCCGGTGCGCGGCGGCAGCGAAAGGAAGGTGCCGTCTGCTTGTAGGAACCCATCGTACCGCGAGGCGAAGTCGGGACGCAAATCGTCCCGGACAAAGTCGGCCCGCTCGTTCAGAAACCGCTCTGTCACGCTGGTCGTTTCGGCCGCGGTCAGCGTGCAAACCGAATAGAGCAGGACGCCGCCGGGGCGCAATCCGTCCGCTGCCCGCCGGCAGATTTCCAATTGCAGGTCGGCAAGTCGCGCCGGATCGCCCGCGGTCGCCTGGTATTTGATTTCCGGCTGCTTGGCCAGCGTGCCGAGCGCGGTGCAAGGCGCGTCGATCAGGATCCGATCGAACGGGCCTTGTTCGCGGTAAAAATCACCCGGCGCGGCGGCGTCGAGTTGCCGGACTTCCGCCCAGGTGATTCCCAGTCGCTGAAACGTGGATTGCAGCAACCGCAAGCGGTTCGGATGCAGATCGCCCGCCACCAGTCGGCCTTGGGGACCGACCTTCGTCGCCAGAAACGAGCTTTTACCGCCGGGTGCGGCGCAGAGATCCGCCACCTTTTCGCCGGCGCGCACGTCCAGCAGATCGCCGACGATCTGCGACGCCTCGCCCTGCACCAGGAAAGCTCCCGCGGTCAAAAGCGGATGTTGCAAGGCGGGTTCCAGGCGCGGCAACCGCACGCCCCAGGGAGAATGAGGGGTCGGGCTCGGTTCCAGGTCGGTCAGCGCAACCAGGAGGGCGTCTCGATCCATTTGCAGCGGATTGACGCGCACCACGGCCGGCGGGGTGGCCTGATCGGCCTGCGCGATGGCGACCGCCGTTTCCTCGCCGAACAGGCGCGCCCATTCGCGCAGTATCCAGAGAGGATGCGACCAGCGAATCGCCGCGACGGCCAGCGGATCTTTTCCGGCGGGCACGGGCAGATCGTTTTTGCGTCGTTGCACGGTACGCAACAAGGCGTTGACCAGCCCCGCCGCGCGGCGCGGCGCCAGTTTCACCGATTCGTCCACCGCCGCGTATTCGGGAACCCGATCCAGAGACAACAGTTGGTAGGCACCCAGCCGCAGCGCATCGGCCACGCGGTTTTCCATCCGGCCGATCGGCTGGCGCGAAAAGTTGTCGAGCAACCAGTCGAGGTAGATGCGCTGCCGCAAAACACCGTAGACCAGCTCGGTGACCAGACCGCGATCGTGGTCGGCTAGTTCGTTTTTCTGGAATTCGGCGTTCAAGGCCAGATCGGCGTAGGCGCGGTGCTGACGAATACGGCGCAACACGTTCAACGCGACTTCGCGGGCCGAGGCGGCCACTTATTTCGCCTCCAACCGGTCGCCTTCGCACAGGCGGACGCCGTTGAGAAACGCGGCGGCATCCATCGCCTTCTTGCCCTCCACCTGGACCGACAGCAGCCGGAGCGCGCCCTCGCCAGCGGCGACTATCAAGTCTTTTTTCGCCCGCAGGACGGTGCCCGGAGCGCCGGCGCCGTCGACGCATTCGGCCCGCAGAAGCTTGATCGTCTTCCCCTGCCAGAAGGTATAGGCGCCCGGCCAGGGATTCATTCCGCGCAAGCGGGCGGCGATGATCCGCGCGGGCCGGGTCCAGTCGACGAGGCCGTCTTCCTTTTTCAGCATCGGCGCGTAGGAAGCGCCGTCCGCCGGTTGCGGCCGGGGCTGGATTTTATCGGCCAGCCAGTCGCGCAGGGTTTCGAGCAGCAGCGGTCCGGCGCAAGCGGCCAGTTTTTCGAGCAGCGAGCCGGCGTCGTCCGCGGGATCGATCGGCACTTCACGCTGGGAAAGAATCGGGCCGGTGTCGATGCCCTCGTCCATTTTCATGATCGTCACGCCGGTGACCGTCCGGCCGTCGGCGATCGCCCAGTTGACCGGCGCCGCGCCGCGATAGGCCGGCAACAGGCTGGCGTGCGCGTTAACGCACCCGAAGGGCGGCGCGTCCAGCAAGGCCGGGCGCAAAATCTTACCGAAAGCCGCGACGACGATGACCTCCGGCTCATCGGCCAGAATCCGCTCGCGATCCGCGCGAGTGATTTTTTCGGGTTGCAGGATCGGAAGGCCGGCTTCCAGGGCTACGGTCTTCACGGGGGGCGCGGCCAGACGGCGGTCCCGTCCCGCGCCGCGGTCGGGCTGCGTCACCACCAGGGAAGGACGCTCGCCCATCGTCAGAAAATAGCGAAGGATGGTGGCCGCGTATTGCGGCGTGCCGAGGTAGACAAAGCGCATGGATCAACCGTTGTTGGCGGATTGAAGCTTTTGCTTCTTCAACCGTTTCTTGATGGCGGCGCGCTTCAGCGGGCTGAGGTGATCGATGAACAGAACACCGTTCAGGTGATCGATTTCGTGTTGCAGAACAATGGCCAGATAGCCCTTACCGTCGATTTCCATCAGATGGCCGTCGGGGTCCTGCGCCTCGACCTTGACGTGCGCGAAGCGCGGCACTTCGGCCCGTTCTTCCGGCACCGACAGGCAGCCTTCATCGATCGAGGCTTCGCCCTCGGCGAAAACGATGCGGGGGTTGATCAGCGCGACCAGCCCCGTGTTGATGTTCTCTTCCTGATCGCGGACGTCGATCACGATGACCTGCTGCAACACGCCGACCTGATTGGCGGCCAGACCGACTCCCGGCGCGGCGTAAAGTGTTTCGGCCATGTCGCGCACCAGTTTTTTCAAATCGTCGTTGAACTTCGTGACCGGCTTGGCTTTTTCACGCAAGACTGGGTCGGGGAAGGTATGGATCGGTTTCAGCGCCATTAGTCACCCTTTTGCTTCGTTTTCGGTTCAACCGCCGGGAGTTCAAGGAAAAAAGTGCTGCCGGCGCCTTTTTCGCTCTCCACCCACAGGCGGCCACCGTGACTTTCAATTATACCATAACTAATCGACAATCCCAGTCCAGTGCCCTCCCCCACTTTTTTCGTCGTAAAAAACGGGTCGAAAACATGCGGGATATCCTGGGGATCGATGCCGATGCCGGAATCGCGGATCGCCACTTGCACCAGGCCGTCCCGGGATCGCGTGCTGATCGTGATTTTGCCTTTTGCCGGGATCGCCTGGACGGAATTGTGCAAAATATTCATGAATACCTGATTGAGCTGCCCAGGATTGCCGGAAATGGGCGGCAAGGGCTCGAAATCACGTTCGATTTCGATCCGGTCCTTGTATTGGTAGTACAATAGTTGCAGCGTGGATTCGAGGCCTTCCAACAAATTCACGTCTTCGCGCACGCCCGAATCCAGGCGGGAAAAGACGCGCAGGTTCTGCACGATGGTCTTCATCCGTTCGGCGCCGGTGGCGATGTTTTTGACGATCTTCTGGATATCCTCGGTCAGATACCCGAATTCCGCCTGGGTCTTGAGCCGGTCGATCTCCCGCCGCATTTCCTCCGACAAGGGAAGATTGTCGTATTCCTGGATGATCTCAAAAATGACGCGAAGGTTGTCGGCGAGCAGCTTGGTGGACGCCGAGACGAAATTGAGCGGGTTGTTGATTTCGTGCGCCAGACCGGAAACCAGCACGCCCAACGACGCCATCTTTTCGGAATTGACGAGCTGCATCTGGGCTTCTTTTTGCGCCTCGTAGGCCTTGCGAAGCTGCTCGTTGGTGCGGCGCAATTCGGCATTGGCCGCCGCGAGTTGCCGCGACCGGATTTCGACGCTGCGTTCCAGCTTGATGCGCAAGGTCACATCGCGGGTCAATTCCAAGCCGGCGACGATGTTCCCCTGCTGGTCGCGGATCGGGCTGCCGGTGGCCTCGTAATAGCGCAGGTTGCCGTGCTTGTCGTAAACCCGCCGCAGGCTGCGATGGATTTGCCCGGTTTCCATGGCGATTTTCACCGGACAACCGGTGCACAACTCGCCCTTGTGTTCGTATACCCGGTAGCAATATTCGCCGACCTGGTTGCCGAACACCTCGATCATCGGATCGTTGAGGTAAATGACCCGCATGTCGCGGTCGACGATGCTGATGCCGTCGCCGATGCTCTGCAGGAAGGCTTCGACCTGCTGTTTTTCGCCGGCCAGTTCGGTTTCGACTTCCCGGCGGATTTTCTGCTCGAGCTCGGGGCGACGGGTATCGATCAGTTTGGAAGCCTGATTGATGTTTTGCCACAAGGCCAGCAATTCCGGTTCACCCCGGAAATCGGTCGCGCCTTCGATCGGCCGTCCCGCGACGACCTCCTTGGCCTTGGATTCCAGCAGTCGCAAGCGCCGCACGTGTTGGCGTCCGAAAACGAAGGAAATCAGCAGGGCAACCGTCACTCCGGCCAGCAGCGGTACGAGCAGGGACGTTTGTGGAAAAAGGGTGTGAACGATCAACATGACGACGGCGGGCAAAAGCGAAGCCAGACCAAGCCAGATCGCCATTTTCGTCAGAAAGCCGACGGGTTTCATCTTCCGGCCGACTCAACCGGGAATCACCACGATCCGATCGCGCCCCTGCTCCTTGGCCTGATAAAGAGCTTCATCAACGAGGCTGATCAGGCTTTCGCGATTGGAAGCGCGCGGATGTGGGAAAAAGGCGATACCGATACTGGCCGACAGATGGATCTTATCGTTGTTCGGCGCGACGAAGACATGGCCCTTCAAATCCGCCTGAATCCGCTTGGCCAGAAACATGGCGCGATCGGTTCCGGTGTGCGGCAGGATGATCAGGAATTCGTCGCCGCCGTAACGGGTGGGATAATCCGTTTCGCGAATGTTGTGCCGGATGATGCGCGTCGCGGTGCGCAGCACCGTATCGCCGAACAAGTGGCCGTGCGTGTCGTTGACGATCTTGAAACGGTCCAGGTCGATCATCATCACGGTCAGAAACAGATTGTACCGCCGCGCCCGGCCGATTTCGCCGTCCATCAAAACCAACATCTGCCGGTAATTGAAAAAACCGGTCAGGCCGTCGGTGATGCTCAATTGTTCGAGCTGGCGGTTGATCGTCTCGAGTTTGATGTTTTTCTGTTTGTTTTCTTCCTGCGCCTTGATGAGATCGAGATTGGCGCGCGCGAATTTTTCACTCATTTCGATCGCCAGCTCCCGCTGCTGGCGGTATTCATTGGCCAGTTTCTCAAAGGCCGCTTTTTGCCGTTCCAATTCGGCGTTCATGGCTAGCAATTCCTGGTTCTTGGCGATGAGATCCCGCGTCAGCCGTTCGTTTCCGGTAAGCAAATCGTATCGTTCGAGCTCTTCCGCGACGATTTGTTTGATATCGCCCGGATCCCAGGGTTTCGCGGCGAAACGATGCACGCGGCCTTGGTTGATCGCCTGCACCGCGACGTCCATGTCGCCGTAGCCGGTGACCAGCATGCGGACCACCGCCGGATATTTTTCCTGGAGCCGAATCAACAGTTCGGTGCCGGTCATCCCCGGCATGCGCTGATCGGTGATGACAAGGTGGATTTCTTCCTGCGCCATGATTTCCAAGGCTTGTTCGGCGCTGCGGGCTTTGAAAATCCGGTTGCCGCGCCGCAGCGTGGAGGCCAACAAATCGAGGTTTTCTTCTTCATCGTCGACAATCAGGATGTGATGGATTGTCGGTGACGGATCATCGGCGTTTTTTTTATCGACGACTGGTTGTTCCATTTAAAAACCTTATTTGATTCAGGATAACAGGGTTGGGCATCAGAAGGCAAGCATTGGATTGCCTTTACAAACAAACAGTTATCCCGGTCGCCGGTAGAGAGGTGGCAAAAAAACGTCTCAACCGAGGGATTGCGGCGATGCGTCGCAGCCGTGGCGCGATGCAAGAAAAGTCGCGGTATCCACCGGCATTTGGTTGACAAGATCGGATCCTGCTTTACATTGAATCCCAAGAGAAACCACCGTAACGGAGGGTAACATGAAAAGATTCATGCTTCGCCCGATCGCCCATTGCTCCGAGGGCTGCTGTAGGTAGTCCTGGGCAAGACAGAAAACTGCCCACGGCAAAAAATTGAGAGCGCGTGCCTGGCCACGCGCTCTTGAATTTTAAAAAAGCACGGCCGGCCCGCTTGGGCCGGCCGTTTCGCCATCGACAAAAGTGTTTAGTTGAACAGGCCGAGCAAACCGATCTTCAGGCCGTATTCGGTGCGGGTCAGATCGAAATCGTGATCCGCGTTCCCGTCATCCTGAGAACCGTCACCGGTGTAATAGTCGAGATACAACGCGGCGGACAGGCCGATGTTGTGGCTCAGATGATAAACCACGCCGCCCTTCGGCTGGATCAACCAGCCGCTGCCTTCGGTCTCGGTGTCCTTGGCGCCTTCGGCGTCCGGCTCAACTTTGTCGTCGGTGCTGGCATAGCCGACACCAAACATGCCGAAAATGGAGAATTTGTTCGCGACCGGATAGAAATAACCGATTTGCGGACCAATCGCCCAGGTCGTGGATTTTTCGGTCGCGTCATCGCCTTCGTCACTGGTGTATTCGACGTTCAGGAAGGGGCCGATCTCCAGGCGCGGGATGATGAAATAGCCGCCCAGGCCGCCCATGCTGAATTTGAATTGATCGGTACTTTCCTTGTCGCCTTCGTCCGGTTTGATTTCAGTGCTGCCGCTGGCGATGTTGAAATCGAGGTCGCCCGCGATCAGGATCGTCCCTTGTGAAAAATAACCCGGCGCGCCGCTGTCGCCGCCGCCCTTGCCCTTTTTCGCCGCGAAGGTCGGCGCCGCCGCCAGTAAAAGAATCAGGGTCAGGCAAAACAGCATCCAGAACAGTTTCTTCTTCATGTAAAACTCCCCTTGTTTTTGATAGTTGAAGCTGAATTTGACCGAACTATAGCATCCCGGAAAAAGAAGGGCAACGAAAACCAGCGGCATTTCCGGCCCACATGAAAATTTCCATTTGCAACGCCGGGTTTTAACTTCGCTTTTTGTACGATAGGATTTGACAGCAAAAAATCGATGGCATATTCTGATTCGCCGATAACGTTTATCACAGGATGGAGACAGCCATGCGGATCCGTAGTTTCATGATTGCGGTAGTGTGCCTTTTCATTTTCGCCGGATTAGCCGCATCCGCCCCGGTGGTGGATGAAAAGAAACCGGCCTTGGGCGCGCACTTCATGTACAGTTTCATTCCCGATTCGTTTCTGAGCATGGCCTATCAGGAACACACCTCGATTTCGGCCCTCGGCTACGGTGTCTGGGCTTCCTACGGGTTCACGCAATTCGACGCCCTCTTCCAGGTCAACAACTGGACGCTGATGATGGACGACGGCGCCTGGCGGGCGAACGGCGACAAGAAAAAATATCGCTACTGGATGGAAAACGACAACTTCGGCATGGCTGATTTCACGACTTCCATCCTCTGGAAGTGGCGCGTGCATCCGGCCGTCGAACCCTACGTCGGTCCGTCAATGGGCGTCGGTTTCCTTTACGGCCATTTGAAATCCTGGGACTCCAACGACGCCGGCAAACAGATCGGCGAGCCGACCAACAAAGAACTGCCGCCGGTTCTGCCGCTCGTCGGCTTCCTCGGCGGCTGCCGTTTTTACCCGGTGCCGAATTTCCGCATCTCGGCCGACCTTGGCTTTTACGCCGGGTTCGCCGGCGGTGTCAGCCTCGGTTACGCTTTCTGATCGATGCTGAAAAAGCTAACCGTCCCGACGGCCAGCCGCGAACAATTTCTGGATATCACTCGTCAGGTACAGGAAGTCGTGCGTGAAGCCAGCCTGCAAAGCGGCACCGTCACGGTTTTCGTGCCGCACACCACCGCCGCGGTGACGATCAACGAAAACGCCGATCCCAGCGTGATCCACGATCTGCTGTTCGCGCTGGACCACGCCTTCCCCGACCACCGGCAATTCCGCCACGCCGAGGGCAATTCGGCGGCCCACGCCAAATCCAGCGTCGTCGGATGCAGCCTGACGGTCATCGTGGAAAACGGCCGGTTGGCGTTGGGAACCTGGCAAGGCATCTACTTCTGCGAATTCGACGGACCCCGGCAGCGGTCGTGTTACGTCAAATGCCAGGCCGACTGAGCGGCGGTTCGTCAATCCACGCGCGGTTTCGCCCAGACACCCCAGGCGCCGACCAGATCGCCGGACGGATGCGGATCGGTCGACAACGCCAGGCTCACCGTGCGGCCGGCATACTCGGTCAGATCGACCGCCACCTCGTGCCAGCGGTTTTCCTCCGGGTTCGCCTTGGGATCGAGATACCGCGCGAAGCATTCATGGCCGTCGATTTCCACCTGAAAACGGACGCCTTTGCCGCCCCAACCCAAGCAAAGCGGGTCGAGGGCGATCGCGGCTGAAAAACGCGCGCCGGCGGGCACGAAAACCCGCCAAACGACCCGGCTGCGCGGATGGGCAAAGAGGCACAGCCGCTCGTCGCCGTCGATTTTCACCAGGTTCAGCCGCACCGGCTCATGGGCCAGTTCGCGCCCCACCCGGGCCGCGGGCAACTCGGCCAGCAGATCATACGAACCGAGCCGTTCCTTTTCCGCCTTGAGGCGCAGGGTCTCGCGGCGGAATTCCCAAAAGACTTCCTCCAACCGCTCGCGGCCGACCGCACCGGGTTTGAGGATCGATTTTTCGAAATAGGTCGGCCGGCCCGGTTGGTCGATCAGGTTTTCCGCCACGCAACGTCGATGCAGGCGCGTGCCCGGATAGGGATAGAAAATCGAGCACTGCGCGCCATTGGGCCGCAACTCACGGTGCAGGGCGAACAGGTCGCGGATCGTCTCCTCGGTTTCTCCGGGGAAGCCGACCATGTTGAAAGTCCAGGTCTGCAGGCCGATTTCGTCGCACCAGCGGAAAACCCGGCGCAGGTCGTCGTTGCTCATGCGGCGGTTCAGCACCTCGGCGCGCAGGCGTTCGTTGCCCGCCTCGACGCCCGCCATCACCATGTAACAGCCGGCGTCCTTCAGGGTCTGCAGAATCTCCCGCGTGACGGTCTGCACGTGGATGTAAATCTTGAAGGGGTACGAAAACCGTTCGCGGTACAGCGCGCAGAATCGCCGCACCCAATCGTGATCCAGGGTGAAGATGTCGTCCTCGAAAAAGATTTTGCGAAACGGGAGGTGCGCCGCGAGGTGGGCGACCAGGGCGATCATTTTTTCCGGGCGGCACATCCGCACGTACGGCCCGAGCCCCCGGTAGGCTTCACGGCGCGCGCTGTTGGCGCAATAGGCGCAGTCGAAGGGGCAGCCGCGCCCGCCCATGATGCCGATCTCGCCCAGCGCGTCGCGCAGAATTTCGTCGTGGTCCCACATCGCGCGGTCGTCGATCGGCAAGGCGTCGAGATCCGCGACCAGCGGCCGGCGCGGATTGCGTTCCACCGTTCCGTCGGGGCGGCGTTGCCACAAATTGCCGATACCGCCGGCCGGGCGACCGGCCTCGCGCGCGGCGCACCACTCGACGACGGCCGCCTCGCCCTCGCCGATGCAGACCACGTCGGCGAACGGCTCGCCGATCACGCTTTCCGGATCGAGGATCGCGTGAATGCCGCCGAACACGCAGGGCAGATCCGTCGCTTCCTTGACCCACCGAGCGTAACGCGGTGCGTCCACCCACTGATGAGTGTTGACCGGAAAAAACACGGCGTCCGGCGCGGCGGCGCGCAGCCGCGCGAGAAATTCGTCGCGCGCGAGGTGGTGGCGCAGGTAGAGCAGTTCGCTCGTGTGTCCCGCGCGCCGCAAGCAGGCATCCAGTTGGCCGACGCCGTGATTGTAATGCACGTAATTGCCCGTCCCGGCATCGAGGTAGACCCACCAGATCTTCATCCGTCGCTCCGCGTCAAATGGGGATGGCCCCAAAGCGCCCAAAGCGCCGTCAGGTCGTCACCGCTTTCCGGTGCGGTCAAGAGCCGCAACGATCCCTTTTCGGCGAGGCGAAAATCGGCCGCGACCTCGTGCCAGCCGCGGTCTTCGACCCGGCGCCACGGATTCAACGCGCGGTCCAGGCAAGTCTCGTCACCGGCGCGGACGAGGAATCGCACTCCGTGGCCGTCCCATTCGTAGCAGCGCGGGTCCAGCGCCAGCGCCGCGAAAAAGCGATAACGTCCGGGCGGCAATTCGTAGGCGATCTCGCTGCGTGGATGGGCGAAAAGCGCGAATTTCGTCTCGCGGCCGATCCGCGCGCGCTGTGGGACGACGGGCTCGGCCCCCGTCCGCCGGACCAGCTCCGGCGCCCAGCGTTCGACCAGATCCACTTCGCCGCGCCGCGCCGCCGCCAGGGCCCGCCGTAGCGCCCGCTCTTCCAGCTCCGGTATCGCCGCACAAAAAGCGCGATAGGTTTCGCGTTGTCGATCGCTCGGAAAACCGGGCAGTTCGAGCGCCGGTTCGGCTGAAAAATACGTCGGCCGCGCGACGCCGCGATGCAGTTTTTCCACCCGGCAGCGTTCGGCGAGTTTCGTTCCCGGGTACGGTTCGAACAGGCTGACCTGGATCTGGTCGGGCAGCGTCGCGGCGCAAAGGTCGCGCGTGGCCTGCGCTGTTTCCGGCGTTTCGCCGGGCACGCCGAGAATGTGAAATGCGCGCGTCACGATGCCCAGTTCGCGGCACCAATCAAAAAACTCGGTGATTTGCGCATTGCTCATTTGGCGCCCGAGCACCTCAGCGCGGATGCGCGGGTCGCCGTGTTCCACGCCGACGTTCACCATCCACAGGCCGGCCGCGCGCAGCCGTCGCAGATCGTCCCGCGAAATCGCGCCGATCCGCGCGTAGACGCGAAACGGCAGCGCAAACCGGCTTGGGAACTCACGCAGGAATTCTTCGAGGAATTCACGGTTGAGCGTGAAAATATCGTCCTCGAAGTAAAGCGAATCGACCGCGTAACGACCGCACAAGCAATCCAGTTCCGCCAGCAGGTGCGACACGCTTCGCCACCGCACCCAGGGCTCGCCGGAATAAAGCCGCCGCCAGCCTTCGTTGCAGCAATAGGTGCAGGGATACGGGCAGCCGCGGCCGGCGAGCGCCGTCAGTTCGCCGCCGTTGACCCGCAGGATTTCCGCCATCGGGAAATGCCGCCGGTCGTAAATCGGCAGCGCGTCCAGGTCGGTCAGCAACGGACGAAGCGCCGGGCGGTCGGTTCCCGTTTGGACATTGGCGATCGCGGTCAACGGTTTGCCGCCGGCCAGGTCGAGCAGCGCCCCCTCGCCCTCGCCGACGCAGACGCCGTCGCAGACCGCGGCGGCCAGGATTTCCTCGGGCGCGAAGGTCGCGTGCACGCCGCCCGCGAGCACGGGAACGCCGGCCTCGCGGGCCCAGGCCATCAGTTGCCGGGCGAACGGCCATTGGTGCGAGGAGAAACCGCAGGCGAGCCAATCGGGCGCGGCGGCGCGCAGTTCGAGTCGCCAGGATTCGCGCGTCAGCATTTCCTGCGGCAGGGAAACGACGGGCTCGTGGCCGGCGGCGGCGAGTCCTGCGGCCAGTGCGCCCAGGCCGTGCGGGTAATGAAGGCCGTTGCGGGTCGCGATATTCGGCACGACAAGCAGGATTCGCATCGCGCGGCCCGCTCCGCCCGGCTTACAAGCGATAAAGCGGCGTGTATTTTTCGTCCAGGTAGTTCATGAACGGTTCGGCGCTCGGCTTTTTGCCGGTCACGCGCTCGATCAATTCGTTGCCGGCGTACCGTTTGCCGTGCACGTGGATATTCTTGCGCAGCCACCTGAGAATCGCCGTGAATCGTCCTTTTTCCACCAGCGCCAGGACGTCGGGAATGTCCGCGCGAATCTTTTCCCACAGTTGCGCCGCGTACAGGTTGCCGATGGTGTACGTCGGGAAATACCCCAGCGCGCCCAGCGACCAGTGCACGTCCTGCAACAGGCCGTTGGTGTTGTCGGGCACCGCGATGTCCAGGTACTCCTTCATCTTGGCGTTCCACAGCGCGGGCAGATCGTCGATCGCAACCCCGCCGGCCACCATCGCCCGCTCGATCTCGAAGCGCAGGATGATGTGCAGGTTGTAGGTGACCTCGTCGGCTTCCACGCGGATCAGCGACGGTTCGACGACGTTCACGCAATGGTAGAAGTTCTCCAGCGAGAGATCGCGCAGGGATTTGGCGAAGGTGCGCTGGAATTTCGGATAGAAATATTTCCAGAACGACAGGCTGCGGCCCATGATGTTTTCCCAGAAGCGGCTCTGGCTCTCGTGCACGCCGAGCGACACCGCGTCGCCCAGCGGCGTCCCCAGGTGCGGGTCGGGCAGCCCTTGTTCGTACAGACCATGGCCCGCCTCGTGAATCGTGCCGAACAGGTGCGGCCGCGGATCGTCGACGAAGAACCGCGTGGTCAGGCGGACGTCGCCCTTGTTGCCGCCGCAGAACGGATGCGCCGAAACATCGATGCGGCCGCCCTCGAAATCGAAGCCCATCTTCCGCAGGACCAGCCGGCTGAATTTTTTCTGCTTTTCGATCGGGTAGCGGCGGCCGGCGAGCAGCAGCCGGGCGTCGTAGCGCGGGGCGCTCAGAATGCGCTGCAAAAACGGCACCAGCCGGCCCTTCAGGTCGGTCAGCAGTTCGCGGATCGACCCCTCGGTCGCAAACGGCTCGTGCAGATCCAACATCGCGTCGTAGGGGCGCTCCGCGTAGCCCAGCGCCGCCGCCTCTTCCTTGCGCAGGCGGACGGTCTTGGCGAGAAACGGCGCGAAGCGGGCGTAATTGTTATCCTGCCGGGCCTCGATCCAGGCCATTTGCGCCTGACTGTTGTGGCGGCTGATTTCCTCGACGAGCGCGGTGGGCACCTTGGTGGCGCGGTCAACTTCGCGCTTGATCTCCCGAATGTTGACCTTGCCGTCCGCGGTCAGGGCAGTCGAATGGGCCGCCAGTTCGCCGACCTTGGCCACCATCGCCGGATCGGTCATTTTGCGGTGCACCAGGCCGTCCAGAAAGGCCAGTTGCTCGCTGCGCCGCTCGAGGCCCTTTTTCGGCAGATTGACCTGCAGATCCCAACTCAGCACCTGGTTCATGCTGTTGACCAGCCAGATTTCCTTGTACCAGGCGATGACTTCCGCGTACGTTTCCTTCAGCGACATCGTGCCTCTCCTTCGTTGCTTCGCCGCCGCCTACCACTCCGGCGCGGCGAACCCGATGCACTCGCGACCGCGCAGCCAACCGTCGCGGGCGTTGTAATAAAGACGCAGTTCGTTTCGATAAGCGACCAGGTCGAACGCGTAGACGAACGCGTTTTTCCAGCCGGGTTCGGGAGCGATGATCGGGCGATCGTGAACCGCCTCGAAGTACAGCCCGTCGCCCGAACGCAACAACAGGATCGCCGACCGGCTGCGGCCCTCCGCGTCGCGGTACAGGCCGTTGTTGAAGGCCCAGAAGCCCTTTTTGCCGTCGGCGTACACCTTGAGCGAACCGCCGCCGAAATTGCGGTACGGCTCGGCCGGATCGGGGCCGAGGAGCGGCAACGGATGCCGCTTGTACGGCCCGAGCACGGCATCGGCCTCGGCGTAGCCGACGTAGCGCGGCTCGAAATACAGGCAATCCCACAGCCAGATCCAGGAGGTGCTGTAATAAAGACGGTACCGCCCGTCGATTTTCAGCAGGCAGGGATTGCCGACGAAGCGGATCGCCTGCCCGTCCCAGTCGAAGGTCGGTTCGGCCAGCGTTTGCGGTTCGCTCCAGTGTTCGAGGTCGGCCGATTGCCGCGCGACCACCCGGGAAGTGCGGTAATTGCGCGCGTGCAATTCGTAGAGCAGGTAAAACGTGCCGTTTTCCGGGTAGATGAACGCCCGGAAACCGCGAAACAGCCGCTGGCCGACCTGCTCCCAAGCGATGCCGTCGTCGCTTTTAAAATGCAGGATGAAACCGACGCCGTTGGCGAACAGGTGCCATTTGCCGTCCGGCGACCGGTCGGGCGTCAACACGGTCGGATCGGCCAGCAGCCAATCCGGCTTCCGCGGTTCGATCAGCGGATTCGCCGGGAAATCCCGCCAGGTCGCCTTCGCTAAATCACGCATTAAAATCCTCGTTGAATTTCAGCGGAACCCGGCAAGTCTGCCAAGCCGGCGGCGGCTTGGCAAGCGGGAAGGCGAAATTGGCTGCCGCAACACGATCAGCCTGGCGACACAAGCGCGGATTCCCGCTTTTTTCCGACTCGCGCTATAATAAGGCATGATTCCTCTGCCGCGATTCGTCACTTTTCACGTCACCAACCGCTGCAACTGCCGGTGCCGCCATTGCAACATCTGGCAGTTGCCCGAGCCGCCCGCGCCGGAAACGGAACAGTTTTGCCGCGCCGTAGACGATCTGGCCGACTGGCTCGGCCCGACCGAATTGGTCGTGGCCGGCGGCGAGCCTCTGCTTTGCCGCCACACGCTGCCGGTGCTCGAACGGGCGGCGCGGCGCGGCCTGCGAGCTTCCCTGGCCACCAACGGCCTGCTGCTCGACGAGGACATCGTGCGGCGGCTGGCCGCGCTCGGCCTCGAGGCGGTAAACATCAGCCTGGACGGCTTCGACCACACGCACGACCGGATCCGCAACCAACCGGGAGCGTTCGCGCGAGTGCTGCAAGCCGCCGAGGCGCTGCACCGGGCCGGCATCCGCGTCTGTGCGATCTGCGTGCTCATGGACGACAACCTCGACCAGATCACCGGCCTGGTCGATTTCCTCGCGCGCGGCGACCTGTTCGACGGCATCTTCTTCCAGGCGATGGCGCTGCCGTTCGGCACGCGCGCGGCCATCCCCGGCTGGTGGCGGGAACACCCGCGGTTTCCGCACGACACCGCCCGCGTACGCGCCCTGCTCGACGAATTGCTGGCCATGAAGCGCGGCGGCTGGTTCATCCTCAACGAAGACAACCAATTCCCGGCGATGCAGGCCTACTTCGCCGCGCCCGATCGCTTCACGCTGGAGCGTTGCGCGGTCGGGGAGATCGGTTTCACGGTGAACGCCGGCGGCGACGTGATGCTGTGCAATTACTTGGAACCGATCGGCAACATCGCCCGGGGTTCGCTCCGCGACATCTATTATTCGCCGGAGGCTGAACGACGGCGCCGGGAAATGGCGGCCTGCCGGGACAACTGCCATCTGCTGATCAATTGCTGCTTCGATCCGTCACAACTGGTTTTACCTCCCGCGACGGCGGTCGCCACGGACGGCAGCCATGACTGAGCCGCCGGTGGGGATGCGCCGCCGCACCATTGCCCTGCTGATCGCGATCAATTTCGCCTATCTCTTTTTCTGTTGCTTTTTTCAGCCTCCCTGGCGTTACGAATACCCGTTCGAACTCATGGGCGACGTCATCGCCTTCGTGCTCTTCGTCGCGGGATACATCCTTTATCTGTTCGTATTCTGGCTGCTCGGCCGCCGGATGGCCTTTCGCCCGAAGACCCGGCTCATCGGTCATCTGCTGCCCCTGGCGGTGATGACGGCGTTTTTCTTCCGCGATCTGACCGGCATCGGCGCGTACAACGGCGAACAGGTCATCCCCTCGCCCGATCGGTCACTGACGCTGGAAACCTACATCAATTGGCAGGCGAAGCATCCGACGGCCTGCAAAACCTGCGTCGTCCTGCGTGTTAGGGACAAGGACGGCCGTGTTTTGACCGAAATTGATACCCATGCCAGCGATGTCCAGGGTTGGTCGGTCGATTGGCTGGACAACGAGCAGATCGATTTTCACAGCAGCGATATCGGCGACACGAAATACCGGCGAGTCAGCGAGCGGGAATGGGCGCCGGTCGACCGCCAATCGCCTCGTTCCGATTTCAACGAATAGAATGCTTTTGTCTCCCCGCGTATCCAAATCCGGTTGTCTGCTTCCGGCCGGCAAGGTATATTGATCGCGACATTTTTCAGGAGAATTCGATGCGCGTCGGCCGGATCATCGGTTTTTCGTTCACCGTGCTTTTTATCCTCCTGGGTTTGATCTTTCTGCTGGCCACGGGCAGCGCGCAGAACACCAACAAGAGCCAGGACCTGACGCTCGGCCTGATCCTCCTGGCGATCGGCATCGGCCTGCTGGTGCTGGTCTTGAAATTTCTGCCCGCGACCAAGGTGGAACACACGGTCATTCAGCGGGTGGAACTGACCGGAAAAATCGACCTGAACCAGATCAAGTGCCGCAACTGCGGCGGCAGCCTCGCCGCCGAGAGCCTCAAAATCGCCGGCGACGGAACGGTCGTCGCCTCTTGCCCGTATTGCGGCACCACGTTTCACGTCACGGAGGAACCCAAATGGTAAGCCGACGCGTTTGGCTGCTGGCCTTCCTCCTGCTGCTGGCCTTCGCGCCCGCCGCCGAAGCCGTAACCTACCTGTTCGAAGTGCCGTCGATGACCATCGACCTCCGGCCGCAGACCGACGGCGGTTTGCACGTCCGCTACGACATCGTTTTCAAAAATCTCAGTTCGGACCCGATCGACATCGTCGACATCGGCACCCCCGATAAGAACTTCGCCCTTGGAACGTTCACCGCGACGCTCAACGGCAAGCCGCTCGGCGAGGTCCGCCCCAGTTCCTACGTCACCGGCGTGGAAGTACCGCTGACCGGCCATGAAATCCGCACCGGCAAGACCGGCCGGCTGGTCGTCGAATTCACCCACCCCAAAATGGTCTATGCGGACAGCGACGACGACGCCTACACCAGCGTCGAGTTCGGCAACACCTACTTCGGCGCCGAATACGCCAAGAGCACCATGGACCTGACGGTGAACTGGCATTTCCCGGACGGCGTGACCGGCAACGAGACCAAGTGGCACGGCGACGAGCCGACGAGCAAAAAGGTGAGCGGCGACCACATCGTCTTCACCTACGAAAAACCGGCCGCCTCGCCGAGCCAGATGTACAAGTTCGGCATCGGTTTTCCCGCCCGCGTCATGCAGCCGGGCGCGATCGTCAAGGTGACGTTGCTCGATAGCTGCCTCGGCCTGCTAGCCGCCCTGGTGGGCGCGCTGGCGGGTCTGATGGCGATGATCTTCCCGATCGCCCTGTTCGCCGTGCCGATCATTCTGCGCCTGGTGCTGCATCGCCGCCGCATGAAGCATTACCTGCCGCCCGCCCTGGGCATCGAAGGCGCCGGACCGAAACGCGGCCTGACGGCCCCCGAGGCCGCCGTTGTGCTGGAAATGCCGCCCGACCGGGTATTGATGATGATCCTCTTCAGCCTGATGAAAAAAGGCGCCGTCACCGTTCAATCGACCAAACCGCTGAAGCTCGCCAAGGCCGACGTGATTCCCGACGAACTGCGCCCATACGAAAAAGACTTTATCGGCACGATCCGCAAAGACGGCACCCCCGCCGAGGGCAAGCTGCGCGACCTGTTCGTCGATTTCATCAAGGCCGTGAACGCGAAGCTCAAGGGGTTTTCGCGCAAGGAAACCAAGGCGTTCTATCAAAGCGTCGTCGCCGCGGCCTGGAAACAGGTGGAAGGCGCCGCGACGCCGGAGGTCGGCAACCTCTTCGCCGACCGGGCGGAATGGCTGGCGATGGACGAGGATTTCGGCCGGAAATCCGATCGTATGTTCCGCGAACGCGAGGTGATCTTCCTGCCGGATTGGTGGCATCACGGCTGGGGTTATAGCCGGCCGGTCGCCACGGCTGGCGGCGCGGCGCCCGGGCCGTTCTCCCTGCCCGGCGCGGATTTCGCGCACCAGTTCACTTCGTCCCTGTCGGCTTTTTCCAGCAACATCGTCGAGTCCATCTCCTCGTTTACCAATTCCAACACGTCCAAAACCAATCCGCCGCCGGTCACGACCAGTTCGGGCGGACATAGCGGCGGCGGTTGCGCCTGCGCCTGCGCTTGCGCCGGCTGTGCCTGTGCGTGTGCGGGAGGCGGTCGCTAGCATGGGTTTCCCCAAGGCGGGAAAGCGGTAGGAAATCAAGCGCATGAATTTACGGAAATGGGATCGCGCGGACACGGTCGGCTTGCTCTGCATTGCCGTCGGGTTGGGCGCGAATTTCCTGGTTCTGCAAAAATTGGTCAGCCCCACCGGCCAGATGCATACCCTCGTCTACAAGATTGCCATCACCGCCTTCGATCTGCTGGCGGTGGCGACGGGCGTTTTTCTGTTTCGCCGCGATCGCGTCAAGCTGCGAAAAGACAAGCGGCGCGCACTGGCTTTTTCGCTTTCGCTGGTACTTTCCCTCGTCGCGCTGGAGTTGTTTTTACGGCTCTACGACGACTATTTCCGGCCGCAACCGCCGCACGCCGGCTTCCTGCAAGCGAATCCGCACGGCACGGGCAGCTTTCGATTGATGCCGAACACCGAAAAGGAACTGCTGCTCATGGGCCGTAAAAGCGTGGTGCGAATCAACTCGCTCGGCCTGCACGGCCCCGAGGTCCGGCGCGAGCCCGACCCGGGCCGGCCGCGCGTCGCCTTCGCCGGCGATTCCTTCACCTTCGGTTCGTTCGCCAGCGATTACGAGAAAACCTTCGTCAGCGTGTTCCAGCGAAAAGTGAAGCCGTCGATCGAAGCGTTGAATTTCGGCGTTTTCGGTTACGGCGTGGACGACATCCGGCTTTACCTGTCCGAGGAAATCCTTTCGTTCCACCCGGACTATCTCGTGGTCGTGATCTACGCGGGCAACGACTTTTCCGACACCTATCTCGGCTTGAACAAGCGGATCATCAACCCGGACGGGACGCTCGTCTGGAACGAAGCCTTGCTCGCCGAAAAAATCCCGCCGGAGTGGCGGCACAAGGAAAGCGCCGCCGGTCCGCCGAAGAACAACCGTCTGGGTTTGCGGCTGATCGAGGGCCTGGAATCGCTTCGCGTCGCCAACCTGCTGATGGACCTGACCTTCCGCTGGAACCAGCGGTTCATCGAAAAATCCGACTTTACCAGGTTCCGCGTACACGACGACTTTCAAAGCGCGACGTTCTGGAGCCGCAAGGATTATCCGCCGATCGCCCGGGAAGCCGTCGCGGCCGTTCTGGACGAGCTGGCGCGTATTCAAGCCATTTGCAACGAACACGGCATCGTCCTGGCCCTCGCCGCGTTGCCCAGCAAGGAACAGGTTTACACGAAGCAACCGGTCGGGGCGGATTATGACATCGCCTATCCGCAGAAATTTCTCGCCGACTTCGCCGCCGAACGGCGGATTCCATACCTGGATCTGCAACCGATCCTGCGCCGCGCCTACCACGAGGAAGGGAAGTCGCCGTTCATGAACAACGACTCGCACTTCAACGACACCGGACATCGGCTGGTCGGCAAAGCGCTGGTGCGGTTTTTCCTCGAGGCCGTGCAGCCGTCGCGGCAGCAGCCCCTGCCCTGATTCAGCGGACGCTCAACAGCAGCAGGCTCGGCCGCTCGTCGTCGTGGAAAATCTTGATCCGCGCTTTTTCGTATTGCCGCGCGGCGCCCACCTCGTCGGCGGTGCAGGGATTGGGCGCGAAACGCGGGAAATTGGAGGCCGCGACGTGGACGCGCAACTGGTGGCCCTTTTTCACGATGTGGCTGATGCCCCACAGGTCGACCTCGATTTCCGTCGGCTTGCCGGGTTCGAGCCAGGCGGGCCGGTCGCCGTTGCGATAACGGGCGCGGGCGATGCCGTCGACCAGGATGCGCGCCGCCCCGTCATCGTCCACGTCCAGCAGGCTCACGGCGATGTCGACGTCCGGCGTGCTGGCGCTGAACCAGATTTTCGCGCGGATCGGGCCGGTGATTTCCAGCTCTTCGGTGAACGTCTTGGACGTATAAACCAAAACGTCTTCGCGCCGCCCCTGCTTGGCGACGTCGGCGGGTCCGGCGAAGATGGGCGGATACAGCGCTCCGCCCAGCGTCGGCACCAGTTGCGCGGGATCGTGGACGAATTGATCGCTAATTTCAGTGCCGGGCTTGGTGCGGCCGAGATCGCCGTCGCCGATCCGCTGCGCCTGGCCGCCCGAATGCAGGTACCAGCGCTCGACCCGGGCGTTGGGCGGCGGCCAGTCGCCGAGGTTGCGCCATTCGTTGATGCCCGTGGTGAACACCCGGACGCGCGGCAGGTCGACCTTCCCCTGGCCCATCAGGTAGGCGTCGAACCACTCCAGGTAGATTTTTGAAAACGACAGGAAATCGGCGTCGGAACCGAAATTGACGCCTTGCAATTTGTGGTTGAAGGAGTGCGCCCACGGGCCCATGATCAACCGGCTTTCACGCCGTGCCAGGCGGCCGCCGTTGGCGTTTAATTCCTTCCAATCCGCCAGCATGCTGCCGGCGAACAGATCGTACCAGCCGCCGACCATCAGCACCGGCGCATTGACGTTTTCCCAGCGGCCTTCGCTGCTGGCCGGCCGCCAATAGGCGTCGAACGTATCGTGTTTGATCCAATTCTTGAAGAACGGAATCGATCGGCCGAACCGTTGTTCGGCGTTCATCAGCGGCGGTTCCCAATTCATGAGGCGTTCGAAATCGATGTTCTCGTTGCTGCGGTGGCCGGCGTTGGCGACGCCCCAACCCATGGCCGTCAGGTACGACAAGGCGCCCTGGCGGTAGATAATGTCGTAGATGCGGCTGCCGGTGACGGTCGGCGTCAGGGCTTGGACCGATTTTTCGGAGTAAGAGGCGGCTTGCCATTGCGTGAAGCCGAAGTAGCTCATGCCGAACAAGCCAACCACGTCGTTGTTCCACTTCTGTCGCCTGACCCAGTCGACCGTGTCGGCGCCGTCCGGGCCCTCGTTGCGGAACGGGTCCCACTCTCCCTCGCTGTCGTAGCGGCCGCGCACGTCCTGAACCACCACCGCGTAGCCGCGCTTGGCGTAGATTTTCGCGAGCACCGACTGGCCGGAGCCCTTGCCGTAAGGCGTGCGGATCAGAATGGCGGGGAAAGGCCCCTCGGTTTTCGGCAGATACAGGTCCGTGGCCAGCCGGACGCCGTCGCGCATCGACGCCATGACCGTGCGCACGTCCTGCAGGTCGTACTCGCCGGGCCGCACGCCGTAAGCCTGGCTGAGAATCGCCGCGCACCCGCCGACGATCAAGAGAATCCCCAGTGCGAACGCCCAACGCACCAGCGGCAACCGTCGCATCCCGTTTCTCCTTCGCCGTGATTATCCGTGGCTTCGCTTAAGTATGCTCACTTTTTTCGTTTTGCGAAGGGGCGCCAAGCCTCTTTGAATATTGGTTCAAAACCGATTATATTAAAGGGTCTTGGTTGGTTGCGGATCCCAAATTCAGGAGGTTTCTCATGTCTTGCTGCCGATTCTTTCTTCCCCTGCTCTTGGCCGTGCTCTTGATCGGTTTCGCCCTTACGGCCTGCGGCGACGATGACGACGACAACGACAACGACAACGACAACTCGCCGGTCGACGACGATACCGGCGGCGCGGACGATGACGACGACGATAACGACGACAACGACGATAACGACGATAACGATGACAACGACGATAATGACGACAACGACGACAATGACGACAACGACGACAATGACGACGTGACGCCCGACGACTACCTCGCGCCCTGGCCGCAGGACGCGCTGGAGCCGCGGGACTACGACGAAACGCCGACCGCCGGCGATCTCCGCGTCAAAGCGGAGGAATACGACGCTTGGCATCTGGCCTGGCATCAGCCCGACAAGGGCGGCACCGTCGAAACGACCTTTGCCGACGACACCTGGACCACTCCGGTGGGTTACGGCGGTTGGGGCGACAGCACCATCTGGACCGGCACCTACCTGGGCAGCCAGGCGCTGCGCTACTACGTGACCGGCGACGCCCAGGCCAAGCAAAACGCAATCAACATGGTGCACACGCTTTCCGGCCACCTGCACGTGACCGGCGTGACCGGCTTCATCGCCCGCTATTGGGGCTCGCAAACCTCGCTGATCTATCAGGGCGACGAATGGTGCGACAACCCCGATACCCGCTGCCACCACATCGAGGACGGCGAATTCGCCGGCGACTTCTGGTGGGGCGAAACGAGCCGCGACCAGTACACCGGTTGGTTCTTCGGCATGACGATGGCGTATGACCTGGTCGACGACGAGGACATGCGGCAGATCATCCGCGACGACATCGCCGAGGTGCTGCTCACCCTGCGCGACCAGAACTGGCGCATCCTCAACGAAAACGGCCAGCCGACCGACGCCGCGCCGCAAATCCTGCCGCCTTTCCGGGTGTCCTGGCTGATGGCGGGCTATCACATCACCGGCAACGAGGAAACCAAAACCGAATTGCAGAAATGGCTGCTCGACAGCAGCCGGACCTCGATCCGCCTCGCGACCATCAACTTCATGAACCAATACGCGCAGTATTACGGCAACAATCTCAGCCACACGAACTGGTATACGTTCCTGCGCCTGGCACGCGTCTACCTGAGCGATGACGACTACCTGTGGTACCGCGACTACTTCTCCACCCACGAACATTCCTACACGCGGCTGTCGCACAACGCCTGGTTCGAGGGCATCTACATGAGCCAGGGCGACTACACGCCCGCGGCGAAGGACGATCCCTATTACGACCAGGTGCTGCAGGATTTGACCGAATTCCAGGACGCGCCGAATTTCGGCTTTTACCGCCCCGAGCAAACCGGCGTGACGCTGGATCCGGTTTCGGTCTTCCTCTACAATCTGGAGCAGCAGTTCCCCTTCATCAGCGACCTGATCGGCACCATCAATCCGCAGGCGCTGGAAGCCTTCCCGGTGCCGCTGCAATGCTCGGAGGACTTCCTCTGGCAGCGCAATCCCTTCGTGGTCGGGGCTTGCGGCGCGGACCAGCCGGAACACGTCAATCCGGGCGTCGATTACCTCGTGGCCTATTGGCTGGCGAGCTACCACAAATTCATCACCAAGGACATGTAACGACATCCGCGATGCGCACGGCGGCCGGGCCGGGCCCGGCCGCTTTTTTTTCGCCCGGCGACTCCCCCGGCCTCGGGAAACCGTGTAAGCTCGCCGAACGATGGAACGCCGATACGATCTGACCTCCGGACCGTTGATCCCGAGCATCCTGCGGCTCGCGGGCCCCGCCGTGCTGATGATGCTCTTGCAGGGCGTGTACAATTACATCGACACCTATTTCGTCGGGTACCTGGGCGCCGAAGCGCTGGCCGGGATCAGCACCGGTGCGTTCATTCTCTGGATGACGTTTTCGCTGGCCAATCTGCTGGCAGTGGGCGCGGCGGCCAAGGTGGCGCGCCGCCTGGGCGAACGCAATCGCGTGGAAGCCGACCGGACGGCCTTGCGCGGCATGATCTACGTCGTCGGCTGGGCCGGGTTGATCGGCGTCGTCTTGTATTTCGGCTCACCCCTGCTCTTTCGCCTGATGAACACGCCGGAAAAAGTCACCACGGACGGACTGGCTTTTTTAATGCCGCAAATTTACGCGATGCCGCTGGTCTTTCTTTCCTTTCTGGTCAACGGCATTTTTTCCTCGGCCGGCGACACGCGCAGCCCGTTCTTCATCATGTTTCTGAGCTTGCTGCTCAACGCCTTTCTCGACCCGCTGATGATCTTCGGCTTCGCCGGTTTCCCGGCGATGGGCATCGCCGGCGCCTCCTGGGCGACGGTGATCGCGCGGTTGGTCTGGCTTTACCTGACCTTGCGCAAACTGACGGCGACCGGCGGCGCGATCTCACTGCGGGCGCATCGTCGGCTCGGCGCCGGTTGGCGGGATTTGCTGTCCATCGCCCGGATCGGCGCGCCGAAAACCCTGACCGGCGTCCTGTTCTCGGGCGTTTACATGGCGTTGACCCGCATCGCCGCCGACTACGGAACGCCGCAGATCGCCGCGCTGCGCATCGGCCACATCTACGAAGGCATTACCTTTCTTTCGTCGCTCGGCTTTTCCATGGCCGTCGGCGCGGTGGTCGGGCAGAACCTGGGCGCCGGCGATTCGCGGCGAGCGGCGAAAGCGGCGTGGAGCACCGCCCTGATCGTCGCCCTTTTTGCGGCGGGTGTGGGCGCCGCGTTTCGTTTCGCGGCCGTTCCGCTCGCCGGCGTCTTCAGTCTGGACAGCTCGGTAATCCATGCCGCCGCGGGATACCTCTTGATCCTGGCCTGGAGCCAGCCGTTCATGGCGGTAGAAATGGTCATCGAAGGCTGTTTTTCCGGCGCGGGCGATACGGTGCCGCCGATGGTCATTCAATTGCCGTTGACCGTGCTGCGTTGGCCGGCGGCCTATTTCATGGCCTATCACACCAGTCTGGGCGTGGAGGGCGTTTGGTGGGCGATCAGCGGCTCGTCCATCTTGAAAGCCGTTCTGCTCGCCTGGTGGTTCCGCCAGGGCCGCTGGGTAAAAAAGAAGGTTTGAACTATTTTCGGCAAATCCGCGGTTGACAAATGCATCAATGTAGATATATAGTATATTCACTATGATTGACAAAGAAAAAAGCACTTTATTGAATCCGCAGGTGGCGTACCGGCGTTCCGAAACGCTCAAGGCGCTGGGGCATCCGATCCGCTTGAGCATTGTCGAACTGCTCAATCAGCAGGAACACAATGTCGGCGACCTGGCGCGCGAACTGACTCTGGACAGTGCCATCGTCAGCCAACAATTGAAAATCCTTCGGATGTCGGGGCTCGTGCAATCCGAGCGGCGCGAGGGGCACAGCTTTTACCGGTTGGCGATTCCCCAACTTTCGCGCCTGCTCGAGTGCCTGCGTTCCTGCGATCATTGAAAAATCCGTTTTGACGACGGGATAGAAAAAAATGAAAGACGCATTGCTGCCGATTCTCATTCTCGCCCTGTGGCTGGCCTTGCAGTTGTGGATTCTCCCCGCACTCGGCGTCTCCACCTGACTGCGCTCGACTTGCAATCTCCCGGGCGGAGAGAAAACGAAAGAAAACAACACCGGTTCCCTGCCGGCTGAAAGCCAGACCGAGAAACATGTGCCAGGGGTAAACGATCATGCCGATTTATGAATACACCTGCGATGATTGCGGCCATCGTTTTGAAAAACTGGTCCGTTCCGCCGATCCGGCGGCGCCGGCTTGCCCGAGTTGTCAGTCGGCGAAAACCCACAAGCAACTGAGCGGCTTTGTGTCGCGTTCCGGGAATTCGGTCGGCGGTGGAAGCAGCGCGGCACCGGCGCCTTCATCCTCACGTTTCACCTGAGCGGGCAACTGCTGAAACCCGCGTGACGGGTTGCCGATTGTACTATCCGGCGTGATTCGGCTGTCATTCACCCAAGCTTATGAGTTCGGCGGAAAATGGACAATTCCATTTGGAATCCTCTAAAAAAATGGCAAATTTTTTCAATTTTAATGGTTTCCGGTTCTATATTTTTCCGTTTTGATTGATCCCAACCGCCCTATTTGGGAATAAAATCAAAATAATTAGATCTAAGAGAATTCATGTTTTTTGCCACATTATCAACATGTTAGATCGCTTTTAGCTAGACTTACCCACGATCAATCCTCCAATTAAAAGGCATTTCAATAGAATGCCAAACTGAATAATACAGGCTTTCTTTTTTTTCTTGACAACTCATTCCGAATTATGCATACTCGGATTGTACAGAGTTGGTGAATTCGAAACTAGCTTGTTTGTGAGGGAAGAGAAGTGATTCCGGTAAGTGGCAAAAAAGACGCATTCCAGAACTACCTTCGTTTCGTCAAGGTACGCCACTATCTGGACATTATCTACTACGCGCAAAAAAAGCTGACGAAAGAAATCAAAAAGATCACCGGCATCAGTTTACGCGAAGTCAAGTTCCTGATGCAAATCAAACTCAACCCCGGTTGCAGTTTGGTCAGCGTGCAAAAAAACCAATTCTTGCCGAGTTCCACCGCGGCCTGGCTGGCGGACAACCTGGTTCAAAAAGGTCTGTTGGCCCGCCGGCAAAATCCGAGCAATCGCCGCGAAGTGATCTTGGAACTCTCGCCCGAAGGCGAAAAATTGCTCGACCGAATCGACGTCCACTTCGTTACCCCCGAAGTGGAAAAACGGCTGGCGACGGCCAACGAACGACTGGTCGTCGTCATCGAGGATTCGCTGAAATCGCTGTGCTCCATGTACGGCGTCGAAATTAAAGATTAGCTCTTTCAAATCGAAATAGCAGACCGGATAAACGAAAGTGGCCGAGGACGCTCATGCGACTGTGATTGGTGGTCCTCCTCTACTGATGTGACGGTTGGTTTTCGCGCCGGCCTAAAAGGCCCGCGCAATTTCCCGTGAAACATTCCGATACTCGGCCATTTTCAAAATATACGGCGGTCTCAGAGACATTCCATCGTAGATTCGACATCGATGAGACCGCCAACCATTAAATGGCGGAAGGGTGTGGTTGGCCGAGCCCTATTCAGTCCGACCCTCCCATATACATCCTGCACTACAAAAGGTTGCACCTGGTCGACCTAATCCTTCCGCCGGTCTTTTTCAAACAATCAAGCGAAAAGCTGTTTGATACTCCCCCTCTGATCATCACCGTCGACTTTTGATTTTGGAGTCACGGTGATTTTTTTTGCCCGAAATTCGCGGAATTTACGAGAGATCAGCGAGCCAGCACCGGACGCGGATCCACGATGACAATGCCGCCGGCGGATAGCACCAGAAGACGTCCGTCGCCGTTGGGCGCGATGGAGCGAATCCGCCGGCCGACGAACAGGCGCCCGATTTCCCGCAACGACTCGCCGTCCAAGGCGATCAGGTCGCCGCGGAAATACGAACCGAGCCACAGGACTCGCGCGCTGTCATCCCAATAAAGGTTGCGAATCCCGCGATCGACCGGCACTTCGCCGAGCGGCGCCAGCGTGTCGGTCCGAAACACCTGGATCTTTTTTCCGGCCATGTTGCCGACGAACAAGCGCGCGGTCGCCGGATCGATGGCCAGCAGATGAAACAGTCCCAGCGGCGATAATTCGGCCTGGCCGCGGATCGAATCGCCGGAGTATCGGCGAAGTTTTCCGGTCAGGGTCGAAAGGAAAAATCCACCGGCCGGATCGGCCAGCAGATCGCTGATCGGCCCGTCGTGCCAATCGCGGATCGCCAGCAGCCGCTGCGGTTCGAAAAGGCGCACCTGAGTCCACTCGTCGGCGACATAGATGCCCTCGCCGCCCCGTCGCGCGACCAGCGCGCCGCGCGCCAGTTTCTGCTGCTCGCCCAGGTCCATTTCCGGGGAAGACAACCGAGCGATCCGGCCGTCGCGGGTCGGTAGATACGCGTCCTTGGTTTCCGGATCGACGGCGAAATTATCGGCGGCGGGCCCGACGGGCAGTTGAACCGTTTCAAAAGGACGCGCCAGAAATACGCCGCGATCGCCGCCCACCACCAGATCCCCGTAACCGTTGCGCTGGGCAAATCGCAGGTCGGTGCCGAAACGCCCGACGAAAGCGGCCGCTTTCCGGTTCCAGGCCAGAATCGTCTCCACGCCCGGCCGTTCGCCGATTCGCGACAGGCGGATATCCGTCCCGTGATAGAAGAAGTCGTTGGCTCCCATTGCGGATGCGGCCAGAAAGAACACGAGGAACAGCGGCTTGCCGATCACCGCCAGGCGATCGGCATAGATCGTCAACAGCAGCAGCGTCAGGCCGGCGGCGGTCGCCAGCGCCATGACTTCATCCGAGGAAAGCCGCGCCTCGGTTGCCACGAAAACGAGGGCCGATAAAACCGTGGCCGCGATCAAACCGGCGATCGGCGTCAGATCCCGGCACACCAGCCAGAAAATCGCCAGACAGGCCAAGCCGATCACCAACCACAACCCAATGCTGAAAAAGGCGACCAGCACCCAGCTCAGGAGAGCCGGCACACTCACCGCGATGAAATAGCCGGCGAGGACCGCACGCCGCACGGAACGGCCCGGCAAGTTCAGCCGCCAGGAACGCGCGACACCCACCGCCGCCGCCCCGATGGTCAGCGCGGCCCAGACCGGCCAGCCCGCCAACGGCGCGACGAACAAACACAACAGCCCATGAACCAGCAGCCCGGTCAGACCATCGAGCAGCAACCAGAGCGGATGCGTTTTCATGGCGATATTCTCGCGGCGATCCGCTCGAGGTTCAAGCGAAAGACCCCCGCGGCGCTGACGCCGAGGCAGTGGTCGCCGTCCATCGTCAAATCGCGGACCCGCCGCCCCACCGGCAAGCGCACGGGTTTACCCGGCGCATACGGCCGATAGACCCAAACCTCCCCGGTGAAATAGCTGCCGCCCAAAAGTAATTGCCGTGGCCGATCGTAGGCCAGGCAGCGCACGCCGTAAGGCGCCGTCAACTTCGCCACGAGCGTTAGATCCAGCGGGTCCAGCACCCGAATTACCGCCCCCAACCAATCCGACAAAAACAAGCGCTCATGGTCGGAATCGTAAACCATGGTTCCGCCGACGCTGGTCGGCAAAGCCAGACGGCCGCGCACGGCCAAGGTTCCCGGCTCGAGCATTTCGACGCCTCCGAAGAGGCTGGAGCGATACAACGAATGGGTTTCCGGCACGAACAACAGGTCGATATTGATTCCCGTCCGCCGCTCGACCAGCGGATCGAGGCCGGGCAATCGCAGCACCGTCAGCAAGTCCGTCCGCCCCATGGCAAAAGCGCGGCGCGTCGTCGGGTCGGCCTGCACCTTAAGAATCGGTTGGGGAAGCATCAACCGGCGCGGTTCGCCTTTGGCCGGTCGCCACACCACCTCCCCGTTTCGCAAACCGTAGAACAAAGCCTCCTCGGCGGTGCAGGACACCAATAAATTATCGCCCGCCGGCGCATGCTCCACTTCCAGCGGGGGCTTCGCCAGCCGTTCCAATCCGGGCTGATCGGCGCTGCCCAAGAGCAGTTCGCCGGCGCAATCGCGCACCGCGAAGCGCAGGTCGGCGCCGTTTCGCACCGGCGGCAAGGTCGCGGGATCGGCGGCGGAGTAAAGGAATTCGACGTCCGGATCGGCCTGCAGCGAGGTTTCCGGAAAGCGATAAAAAGCGGTGAGGACGAAAATCGTCGGCGCCAACAGAATCAACACGGTGAAATCGAACCGACGCGCCCGATGGACCTCGCCCGTGGCGAAGAGCCAGGCGATGCTGCCGAGAAAAACGGCCCCGAATAGCAAGCGCGCCGCGTCCGCGGCGAGCAGCGGTTCGCGCCAGACCGCCAGCGCCACCGCCGCCGCGAAGGAACCGTAGGCAACCCATTGCCGCTGATTTTTTTCGAACGCCCAGCAGCCGACTCCCGCGAGCGCGACGACTCCCGCCAGCAGCCAGCGATCAACCAGCAGCGCCAGCAACAGGACGCCGGCGGTGAATCCCAACACCCAGAGGCGGTAGAGCCCCGCGGCCAGGCGGGACAGGATTGGATGGTCGACGCGGATTTCCGTCCGCCGGAAAACCGCGACCAGGACGATCGGCGGGATGAGCAAAGCCAGCGGCGTCCAGATCGCCGCCAATCCCGAATAGGCCAGCGCCAGAGGGAAATGGTAGATCAGGTAAAGGCCGACCGCCGCCGGCGGCCAGCGAAATATTTTTCGCCGCGCGGATGAAGTCATGGGACCTACATTACTCAGGACGCCGTAAATTTATTTGGGAAGGCCGGCCAGCAGTTTCTTCGCCAAAGCCTGGTCGTCGGCCAATTCACGCTCGAAACCGGGCATGGGCTTGAGCGCGATCACCTTTTCGCAAAGTTGTTTCGCCTCGCCGTACTGCTTCTCGGCGATCAGCACCTCCGCCAGACTGACCAGGGTCAGGGAGTAATCGGGCGCGTAGGTCAGGCTCTTGCGCAGCAGCTTGATCGCTTCCTGGTTCGAGGCGACCGGACTCTTGTATAGGATCATGCCCATCGCCCGATCCGGACCGCCGAAAAAGTAGGTCGGATTCAGAACGGCCGCTTTTTTCAGATGGCTCTCGAGATCGTTCTTGCTGCGCATTTTGGTCATCACGCTTTTGTCTTCCAGGCTTTTCGCCAGACAAGCGGAGTACCAATAATGGCTGCCGGCATGGCCGGAATCGGCGTCAAAACCTTTTTTCGCCGCATCCATCCCCTGTTGATAAATCGCTTCCTTTTGCGCGGCCGGCGCAAAGCGGCCCAGGAAATAATAGCCGCGCGCCATGGCGGCGAACGCCTCGGCGAGCTTGGGATCCGCCGCGCCCGCCTGACGGTAATAGTCGATCGCCTGTCGCGCGTGGCTGTCGCCGGACGAACGCAGCAGCCATTCGGCATCGCCCTTTTGCATCCATTCGCCGGCGGTTTGCGCCCACGCCATCGCCGCCAGGCCCAGAACGAGCGCCAGAACCGCCGCGCCGAAACCGCCTTTTACCTTTGCCATCGCCGTCCGTTTCCCCGTCGTTCAAGTCGTTTTTTGGCTTTTCAGGCGGAATTCTATGCGGCTGAGCGATTCGCCGGCCGTCTTGATCCAGTCCTTTTTCTTCTTGCGCATCTGCATCGGCACCAGCAGCGCCCCGAGAACGAAGTTGCCGCCGACCCGGATGAACCGGCGCAGGGCGGCGCGCGATTTTTCGCGCCCGATGGCGCCCGCGGCTTTCAAGGCGGCGACGCGCAGATCGTCGTCCTCGGTGAAAATCTTGCCGATCGTTCCGGTCATGCGGTAATGAGCCGCGCCGCTCAGCAGGTTTTCGGCTTCCTCGCCGCCGATCCGGCCCAGGGCGTTGACCACCGGAATCCGCAGGCGCGGCTCGGCGTAAAACAGGTCGACCAGCGCCGGCAGATCGTCCGGCCCGCCCATCTGGCCGAGAATATTGATCGACGCCTCGGCGACCACCGGATCGCTGTCGTGCAACCGCATCTTGGCCAGCAGCACGCCCTCGTTCTGATCCAGCTTGGCAATGGCTTCGATGACCTCGGCGCGGATGCGCGGATCGTGGTCGTCGGAAATGCTGCGCAGCAATTCCAGATCGCGCTTGCTGCCCAGCCGCGACACCAGTTCGATGCAATTGCGCGCCACGTAGTACGAGTCCTCGGTCAACTCGCCCTCTTCCCGCCGCCGCTGGAACTGCATCGGATCGCCGAGGTGCTTCAGTTTCCAATTGCTGACCAGCAGGGTTTTTTCGCCGAGCGTCGTCAAAATCTGATAGGCGCGGTTGCGCAGGCTGCGTTGCGGGCTCTTGAAAAAGTCGAGCAGTTCGCTGATCACCTTTTCGGTGCCGAGCACCTCGAGAATTTTCATCGCGTTGTCGATCTGGGTCATGTTGTCGCCTTCCATCTCGCGGCCGAGAGCCTGGATGATCTCGGCGGTGGAGACGGCGACTTTCATCATTTCGCCCAGTTCGCATACGGCGCGGGTGTAATCGTCCTTCTTTTCGGCCGGCAGGTTGTCGAGGTAATTGACCATGTTGGACACGGAGCGGACGATTTTCAGCGCCGGCGCGTATTTGCCGTTGAGCACAAGATAGCGCGTCAGGTTGCCAAAGGTGTCGAACAGGCGGCTGAGCACCTCGGTGTCGCGCTCCTTGTTCCGGAGGCGATCGGTGAGGCGGTCGATGATCGCCACCAGGCTCGTTTCCTTGTTGCGGCTGATCGCCAGTTCGGCCATTTTTTCGATATTTTCGAGGGTGCTGATGCGCTGGTCCGGCCCGCCCTTGCCCAGGTCCTCGAGCAGTTGCTCGATCATCTTGCGCGCCGAGGACCAACTCATTTCCTCGCGCAGGCCCGTCTTGGAGAACACCGCCGCCTCGGCCAGGTCCGGATCGAGCGAAAGGATCATTTGCGCCAGGCTGCGGCGCGCGTTCTTGTCTTTCGCCATGGATCCCGACAGCATTTCCTTGATCATCGAACCCAACTCGGCCGGGCTGAGCTTGTCGATATCGCCCGATTGGATTTTATTGATGACCTCGGCGAAGACGACGTTGGAAATCAGTTTTTCGTCGGCGCCCAGGTTGTCGGTTTCTTCGTGGTCGGAGGAAATGATGCCGTAGCGGAACTGGTCGACCATGACGTGGCTGACGCCCTTGCTTTCGAGGATCGCCTTGACGCCGCCTTGTTTTTTGATCTGCGCGTCGGTCTGCGCGAAGATCATCAGGAAGGCGCGCACTTCCTCGAGCGAGATGCCCCGCTTCAGGGTCATGGCGTTGACGTTGCGCTGCTCCAGGGCGGTCAGAAAATCCTCGAGGAATTTTTCCTTTTTCTTGATCTTGATGTCTTCGATCAACAGGTCGCCGCCCAGGCGGGTCAGGGTCAGGCCTTCGCGGCCCTGCATCGCGTTTTCGATGGTCGCCAGCAGGCTTTCCAGCGCCGCCGAGACCGACGGGTGATCGGCGCTCTGGTACATCTGGGTCGTGCGCAAAAGCAGGTTCAACCGCTTGATGATGTTGGTGCCGAAGCGGACCAGGACCGCGTCCGACAGCCGGGCCTCGCCGGCGCCGCCGGAGCCCGAGGAAGCCAGGATCGAGCCGGTCTGGTACTGTTCGACCAGCGAATCGGTCAACAGCATTTCAAAAATGACGCCGTCCTTGCTTTGAAAATCGGCTTCCTTCAACTGCTCGATCAGCATGTTCCAATACGCTTTGCCGTAGACGTTCAGATCGACCTTGATTTTTTTCACGTTCAGCTCGGGGTCGCCGAGCAGCCGCTGGATCAAATCGGTGGCCGAAATCCGTAGGGCGGGCAACCCTTCCTCCTGCACCCGGTCGCGCACGAGGTAGAGCAATTGAAACAGCATCGCCGCCTTGGCCTTGAGCAACTTGACGATCTTGTCGTCCAGGCCGCCGATCTGCTCGGCGATATCGGCCAGTTCCTTGTATTTTTCCGAGCCCTTGAAGGTGAAGAGATATTGGCCGACCGTCTTGCGGCCCATCACCTTGTTGAGCACCGGCAAATCCATAAACAGCAACAGTGCCTTGGCGTAGCCGAGGTCATCGAGCGCCTTTTTGGATATTTCGTGCCAGATTTCCGCTACTTGTCGAACCGAAGTCTTGCTGAACGCGTTGTTGATAATCTCGGCCTGACGTTCCGGTTCCGCGGTTGAGGAGATGGAAGCGATCAATCGTTTGAGATCGAGATTTTCGTCAGCGATCATAGCAGCCTCCCGGATCGGTGTCCGTCGGTTGGTTGGCCCAATGGCGCGTGTTCTCGATGCTAAATAGTAAGGGCTGTTATTGTCAACTTATCGTCATCAAATACTTGGAAAATTTTTTCAGCCGTTTTATTTTTTCAGTATGGCATTTCGGCGGCGTAAATACCAGCGAGCGGGGAAATGAGCCGGGCGAAGGCGATCCCGATCATCCACGAAGGCCGCCGGTTGAGGCTTGTTTACAAAATCCGGTTCTGGTGCTAAATCCAACGTCCTGTTTGATCCCTTCCGCGGGATCAAGAAGAAAACGGGTATTTACCGGAAATGATGAGCCTTTTGATCCTCTGTCTGCTGACCGCCGGGTTTATCGGCTTTGGCGTGGTCGAGCGGGTTTTCCATCAGCGCAGCCTGGCCGCGGTCCCGACCCGCATCCACGTCAGCGGCACGCGCGGCAAATCGAGTGTCACCCGGCTCATCGCCTCGGGATTGCGCGAGGCCGGCATCGTCACCGCCGCCAAGACCACGGGGACGCTGGCCCGGATGATTCTGCCCGACGCGCGCGAAGTACCGATCTTCCGTCCCTCCGGGCCGAACATCATCGAGCAGACGCGCATCATCGCCGCGGCCGCCGATATGGGCTGCCAGGCCCTGGTCATCGAATGCATGGCGCTTCAGCCCGAGTTGCACTGGCTGAGCGAAAACAAACTGATCCACGCCACACACGGCGTGATCACCAACGCCCGCGCCGACCACCTGGACGTCATGGGGCCGACCGAGGTCGACGTCGCCAAGACCCTGGCCAGCATGACGCCGGTCGGCGGCGTCCTCTACACCGCCGAGCAGCGCCACCTGGATATCCTGCGGGAAGCGGCGGCCGACCGCAGTACGCGCCTGGTCGCCGTCGACACGGCGGACATCGCGGCGATCACCGACGAGGAAATCGGCAAATTTTCGTATACCGAGCACAAGGAAAACGTGGCGCTGGCCTGGAAGGTGCTGGCGGACCTGGGCGTCTCGCGCGAGGTCGCCTTCCGGGGAATGTGGAAAACCAATCCCGATCCCGGCGCGCTCAGCGTGTCGACGGTCGATTTTTTCAAGCGCCGCATCGTCTTCGTCAACGGTTTCGCCGCCAACGACCCGGAGTCGACCGAGCGCATCTGGCGGCTGGCGCGGCAACGCTACCCGGAGATCAAACGCGCCGTGGCCGTGTTCAATCTGCGGGCCGACCGCGTTTCACGCACCTCGCAGATGGCGCAGGACACGACGTTCTGGCACGAGGCCGACGCGGTCCTGTTGATGGGCACCGGCGCCTATCACTTCGCGCGGATGGCCGCCAAGACCGATTACGACACCGGCGAATTCATCTTCGCCGATCAATTGGAAGTGGACCAGATCTTCGAAAGCATCGTGGAAGCGTGCACCAGCCCGGTCACCCTGGTGATCGGCATGGGCAACATCGGCGGCCAGGGACTGCCGCTGGTCCGGTATTTTAAAAACCGCGCCTTGCCTGGAGAAATGTCATGACCGACATTCTGTCGCTATCGGTGGGCATCGGCCTGGTCGTGGGCATGCTGTTCACCGAATTGTTCGGGATCGCCTCGGGCGGCCTGATCGTGCCCGGCTACATCGGCCTGTACATGACCAAGCCCTGGGACGTCGCGGTCACGATCGGCGTGAGCTGCCTCACCTTCGCCATCGTCCGCACTCTCTCGTCGTTTCTGATCGTCTACGGGCGGCGGCGTTCGGCGTTGATGATCCTGATCGGCTACATCATCGGCTCGATCATCCGCAGCTTCGCCGATTTGCCGATCGAGCACCTTTCCGTCATCGGCTACGTCATTCCCGGCCTGATCGCGATCTGGATGGACCGCCAGGGCGTGCTGCAAACCATGGCCTCGCTGATCATCGTCTCCACCATCGTGCGACTGATTCTGGTCATTGCCGTCGGGACGGAGTTGCTGCCATGAAGAAGCTTTACTGGCGCCCGCAGCGCGCTTCGCTGCGCGTTTTGTGGCTGGTGGCCCTGCTCGCCATCGGCGGCTTGTTCATGGTCGAGAAATTCCGCATCCAGGAAGAACAGCCGTTTTTCCGCGAAAAGGTGCGCGCCTCGCAATTGGCCGCCGAGTGCTTCAAGGCGATCAAGGACGAACGCCTGAAGCGCGACATTCCGATCGACCCCGAATCCGACCCCACGATGTCCGGCCTGGTCGGCGAACTGCTGACGCCGGTCACCACCAACCCGGGCCACCTGCCCTCCAAGCAGACCGCGATCAACCCCAATTTCGCGGCGGTGGTCGTGCACTTGCTCAAGCGGATCGGCGTCGCGCCGGGCGACGTGGTCGCCCTGGGCATTTCGGGTTCCTTCCCGGCCGAGAACATCGCCGTGCTGGCGGCCATCCAATCCCTGGGGCTGCAGCCGATCCTGATCTCCAGCGTCGGTTCCTCGCAGTGGGGCGCCAACAACCCGAAATTTCTCTGGCCGGAAATGGAACAGCTTCTGTACGACCAGCACCTGATCAACTTCCGGTCGGTGGCGCTCTCCCGCGGCGGCCTGGAAGACAAGGCGCTGGGCATGACCAAGGAAGGCAAGGAAATCATCGACCGGGTCATCGACCGCAGCGGAATCGCGAAAATCGAGGCGAAGAGCTATGCCGAGAGCGTGGAGCGGCGCATGGAAATCTACCTGGCCAGCGCCGGCGACAAGGGCATCAAGGCGTACATCAACGTCGGCGGCGGCACGGCGTCGGTCGGCGCGCGCCTGGGCCGCAAGCTGTTCAAGCCCGGCCTGAACCGCACCATGCCGCAGGGCGCCTCCGAAATCGACTCGGTGATGGCGCGTTTCATCGCCAACGACGTGCCGGTCATTCACATCATGAACATCGACAAGCTCGCGCAACGCTACGGCTTGCCGCTGGAGCCCAAAACCATGCCGGCCGTCGGCCAGGGCAAAATATTCGTCCGCGAGGTGCACAACCGCTGGCTGGCGCTGGGCGCGACGGTCTTCCTGATTCTGGTCCTGATCGCGTTCGTCCGCTTCGACTGGGGCTACCGGATCTTCACCGCCGGCAGCCGGGAACGGACCTCGACCCGCCCGCAAAAAATGGTTTGATCCGGCGCCTGCCGGGGCGGCGCGTTGAACGAAAGTTCCCGTCCCGGTAGAATGGCGGACGGCGATAAACGAGCAACCCCCGGGAAGGACGCATGAGCCCCGCGCGATCCAAGACCAAGGCGCGACTGATGGAAGTCGTCACGCCCCACAAACCGGTCAACGTCCAGTTGACCGACCTGGATCTCGAGGACCAACTGCGCGGCGAAAAAGCTTCCTCGCTGTTTCTCGGGCAATTCGAACTGGAACGGATTCAAGGCGCCCTGGAGCGTTTCGGCATCACCGAACAACTGCACAAGCTGGGTTACGCCGAGATCGAGGCCGAGTTCCACGCCCGCAGCGCGTTCGAGCATTTTCTGCGCATTTTCAGCCGGGAACAGCACGACAAGGTGCTGCTCGGCGAAATCATCCTGAAAGAAGGCCACTACACGCCGCGCGCGCCGGCACTGCCGGATTTCACGCTGCCGCCACTGGACGTGCTGTCGATCGAGTGGATCCTGATGCAGCACGTGCGCGGCCAGTTCACGCCCAATCACCGCCGCCTGCCCGGCCAGAACCATCCGGGCCTCGGCCTGGGCCACAAGGTGGTGGATCTGCTCTTGTGGGTCACGCATCTGATGGAAAAGGAAGCGCTGATCAACATGCCCGAATATTTCCACAACGCGCTGTTCTACGACCGCTGGTTCAAGTTCTACGATCCGCGCGTTCAGGGCACGATGCAGGCCGTGATCCGCGACCTGGCGGCGGCCGGCTACGACCTGGCGGACATGTCGTACGCGGCTTATTTCAATTGCCTGCTCAACAGCAAAACCGGCGAGCGCTTTTGCTGGCAGCCGCAGGAACAACTGCTGGCCATGTCCGAACCGGCCCGGCACTATCTCGAACACCCCGATTACGCGCGGCTGGTGCGCGAAACGAGCGAAGCCCTCTCTTTCACCGTCGATGGCGCCTTGTTCATGGAAAAGATCGCCAAGGCCGATCATCTGGAGTGGTAGGATTCATGGAATACGAAGGCATGGTGATCCGCCCCCCGAGCGAGGCCCGCTCGCTGATTTTGCAGGCGACCTTCGGGTGTAGCCACAACCGCTGCACCTTCTGCCCGACCTACAAAGGCACCCGCTTCCGCATCAAGGACGAAGACCGCCTCTTCGCCGAGATCGACGAGATGGCCGCCCTGCGGCCCTGGCGCCGCGTGTTTCTGGCCGACGGCGACGCGCTGATCATCCCCCAGGCGCGGCTGGTCCGCATCCTGGAAAAACTGCGCGGGACGATCCGCGGCCTGGAACGCGTCGGCATCTACGGCAATGCGAAATCCGTCGAAAAGAAAAGCGTCGAGGAACTGCGCGAACTGCGCCGGCTCGGCCTGGGCATCGTTTACTTCGGCCTGGAATCGGGCGACGACGACACCCTCGCCTTCATCGGCAAAGGGAAAACCGCCGCCGAGATGATCGCCGCCGGCCGGCGGGTGAAGGAATCCGGGATCGAACTGTCGATCACGGTGCTGCTGGGCATCGCGGGCGGGCGTTCGCGGGAACATGCGATTCATACCGGCCAGGTGCTCACGGCGATCGACCCCGATTACGTCGGCGCCTTGACGGTGATGGTCGTCCCCAACACGCCGCTGTGGGATTTGCAGGAAAGCGGCGCCTGGACGCTGCCCGACGAATTCACCTCGCTGGAGGAACTGGCCCTGATGCTGGCCCACACCGAAATGACGCGCGGCCTGTTCATGAGCAACCACGCCAGCAACTATCTGCCGATGCGCATCGCCATGCCGCACGAAAAAGAAGCCGCCCTCGCCGAACTGCGCGACGTGCTCGCCCGCCGCGACCGCTCGGTGCTCAAACCCGAGTGGTGGCGAGCGCTGTAGCGGGTCGGGGCAAGGCCCTCAATGCTCAATCCGCGTACATTTCCCGCCAACCGAGCGGCCGGTCGAAGGGCTCCTGCTTCGATTCGCAGCCGATGAAGGTCGCGTAATCGATTTTGCTGAATACCGGCGTGCAGTGAATGTCCGGCGGAATAAACGAACGGATGCAGGTCCGCAGATCCGTGATTTCCTCGCAAGGCGTGTCGGTGATTTCATGAATCAAGGCGTCTTGAATCGTCTCGGCGGTCCAGGATGCGTCGGTTCCGCCCGCTCCCTGTAATGCCCAACCGGTCACCGTCCAGGCATCGTTCGGATCGGGATCGCAAAGATAGCCGTTTGTTTTCTCCGAGAGCATCCCATATTTCGGTCCCAGCCATAAATAATCGAAATGGTCTCCACCATATTCGTTCATATAATTGATGCAGAAATGGAAATTTACGCTTTCTAAATTTACCCCGGACTCGCATTGGATCGAATACCGCAAATCATCGGTGACCTTCCGAAACCTCAACCTCGTTGCCACGCAATATCGCCCTTCACAACTGGAATCGGCGTTTTTGCATTCGGCCGCCCACTCCTCGATTTGATTCAGTGAACCGGTGGCCTGTTCCGGGCTGTGCTGCCAACAGGTGGGCTCGCAAGGCGGCGACGAATCGTCGTCATCCGTGGCGTTATCATCGTTTTTATCTTGAGCACAGGCAAGAAATGAAATGAAAAGAAGAATCGTTAGTACCGTTAGAAAATACATTCGCATGATCAGCCTCATAATTCCTTACCGCAGGCTGCTGTCTTTGCTTAGAATATCTTAATTTACTTTGTTTACAATCCGCAATGGTTCGACGGCGGCAAGACCGCATTGGCGGCCCCAGGCGGCGGCGGATTCGCGCACGGCGGCTTCGGTCCAAAGATGAGCCGTCGCTCGCGGAAGTTGCCTGAGCGCCATGATTTTTTGTTCAATCGTCGCGGCGATGTCGGAAAACATGTTGGGAACGAACAAGGAACCGGCGGTATCCGCAAGGCCGGTCATCGCCGGATCGATATCCATGGCGATTCTACTGACCGCCTTGCCGCCGCGCCCGGCCAAAAAACATCCATCGACCGCCTCGCCAACGATTCGATGATCCGCATCCGGGTCGCCGTGCCAATGCGAAAAGACCACATCGGGATCGAACGAAGCGACTGCCGCCGCGATGTTCGCCAGGTCCGACTGAAGAATTTCCGCGATTCCCAGCGCGCGGCGGATACCCGCTAAAATGTCGGGGGCGCAGTTTTCACAACCGACAATCAGCCAGCGGGTTTGAATGCCGTCCCGCGACAGGCGGGCAAAGGTTCCCCCGGCGCACAGCACCGCGTCCGTCAGATGAGCCGCGATCAGCAGGGCTTTTTTCATTTCACCGCCGGAAGGCGGCGACGACCTTGTGGACGGCGGTCACCACGTCGTCGCGGTCGGCGGCGGTCAGGCCGACGAACAAGGGGAGGCTGATTTCGCGGGCGAAGAAGGTTTCGGCGCCGGGAGTCAGCGCCGGATCGTAGCCGAGGCCGCGATAAAACGGATGGCGCGGCACCGGAATGTAGTGCACCTGAACGCCGATCCCCTCGGCGCGCAGCGCCGCGAAGAGCGTCCGCTTGTCGCAGGTCAGCGCGTCCATATCGAAGAGCAGCGGATAGAGGTGATAGGCGCAGGTGCGTTTTTCGTCGACCGGCAGGAAAGCCACGCCGGGCAGCGCGGCGAACTCGCGGTCGTACGCGGCGGCGTGCTCGCGCCGGACGCGTAGGAACTCGTCGAGCTTGCCGAGCTGCGACAGGCCGAGCGCGGCCTGAAAATCCGTCAGCCGGTAGTTGAAGCCGAGAAAGCGCATTTCGTAATGCCAGCCGCCCTCGCGCTCCACCGCCGCCGGGTCCTTCGCGATGCCGTGCGTGCGGAAACAACGCAGCCGTTCGGCGTATTCGGGGTTGTCGGTCAGCACCATCCCACCCTCGCCGGTCGTCAGGTGCTTCACCGGATGGAAGCTGAAACAGGCCAGGTGTCCCCAGCGGCCAGCCGGTTTGCCGCGAAACAGCGCGCCGGGCGCATGGCAGGCGTCCTCGATCACGATCAGCCGCCGGCTTTCGGCCAGGGCCATGATCTCGTCCAGGTCGGCCGGCAACCCGGCGTAATGGACCGGCAGCACGGCGCGGGTCCGGGTGCCGAGCGCTTTTTTCAGGGAGGCGACCGAAATCAGGCCCGTGCGCGGATCGACATCGGCGAACGCCGGCCGGGCGCCGACGTAGAGCGCGGCGTTGGCGGTCGCGGCGAAGGTGATGGCGGGAACGACGGCTTCGTCGCCGGGTCCGAGGCCGGCGGCAAAGCAGGCGGCGTGCAAGGCGGCGGTGCCGTTGGCGAAGGCGACGGCGTGGGCCGCGCCGAAGCGGGCGGCGAAGGCATCCTCGAAGCGCGCGATCGCCGGCCCCTGGGTCAGCCAATCGCCGGCGAGCACTTCGTGCACGGCGGCGCGGTCGGCCTCGTCGATCGCCTGCCGGCCGTAGGGAAGAAGTTCACGCCGCACCGGCCGGCCGCCATGGATCGCCAAAGGTTCGTTCACCGGATTCCTCGCGGTAGAGGTTAGTCGAGACGGACTTCGCGGCGAGGCGGCGCGACGGAAAATCGGCGCCCGGCGGTTACTCTTCCTTTTGGAAGGTCGCCGTTTCCTCTTCGCTTTCCTGATAAACCAGCGAGTCCTGATAGGCGTTTTGCAATTTCAGTTGTTTCGGATCGATGCCCGCCAGCACGGTGCCGATGAGCAGCGATTTTTCGAACACCGCTCCGCTCAGATTGGCGTTCGCCAGGTTCGTGGCGAGCAGCCGGGTGCGCGTCAGGTCGGCGAAACTCAGGTCGATGCCTTCCATTTCGGCGCAATCCAGATCGGCGTTGGTGAAGTTGGCGTTTTTCAGCTGGCAATTGCGAAACGCGCAAAGCGACAGGCTGGTCTGGGTAAAATCGGCGCCGTTGAAATTCGCGCCCTGGAAGAGCGAATTCTGCAGATCGCATTCTTTGAACAGCGCCCGCTCGCAATTGACGCGATTGAGGTGGCACAACCGCCACTTCGCGCTTTGCACCTTGACCTCGATCATTTCGCAATCGCGGAAGATGATGCCCTGCGCCGCGGTCTTGGTGAACGAGGCACCGCTCAGGCCGCAGCCCAGGAAAAAAGCGCGGTCGAGGTTGCCGTGGCTGAAATCGACGTCGTTGAAGATGCATTTCTCGAATTGGGTGAGGTTCATCGTCGAGCCGCGTAGGTCGGCGCCGGTAAAATCCACTTCGACCAGATACAACCCGCTCAGGTCGACCTTGGTCAGCTTTTTGTCGCTGGCCAGGCGGGACTGCACGTCATCTTTTGTCAGTTTGAGCAAGGACATGTTCGTGGTCCATGAACGGCAAGACGTCGATGTTGCCGTCGTTGTTGGTCAGCGTGGCGTAGGTGATCGCCTTTTTCACGTTCATCGAAGCCAGTTGGATATTGACCTCCACGTTGGGGAAAAGCTGGTTGACGATGTGCAAATGGCTCTTTTTGTTGATGTAGACGCTTTCGTAAAGCGCCGTCAGCTCGATGGCCTCGTTCATCGCGGTCAGGCGCATTTTCGTCATCGTCAGCAGCAGGCGCTGGTACAATTCCTCGCGGTCCTGGTCCAGCTTGCCGCCCAGCCGTCCTTTTTCGCGCTGGATGAAAAACAGGCTTTTGCGCAACTGGTCGAGCGTGTTGAAGCGCTTTTCCACCACCCCTTCCAACTCGGCGATCCGGTCCAGGTCTTCTTTGGAGACGCCGACCATGATCTTGGTCGGAATTTCCATCTCGCCGCCGATGTTGTTGCAGTGGATTTCCTCGGTCGCGGAGGCGTTGCCGCCCAAGATGCGGCCGCGGTTGGGATTCTCGTTGACGACGTGGATCGATTTTCCGGCGCGCAGCGTGCTGTTGCGCGAATACTCCTCGATGAAGATGTTCTTCGCGGCGCGCAGGTCGGCGTCCTGCGTGAATTTGGCGTAGATGTTGCCTTCCTTGGATTCGACCTTCGCGTGGCCCTTGCCGAAGACGCCGCCGACGATGGCGATCTCGCCCAGTGCCTTGACCTGCGAGGCGCCGACGCTGCCCATGATGCGCACGTCGGCGGTGCTGTCGATGACGAACCCGTCCTCGACGATGCCTTTTACCACCACCGTGCCCTTGAAGCGGATGTTGCCGGTTTCGGAATTGATGTTTTCCAGTTCGATGATGTTTTCGACGCTGATCTGGTCGTTGCGGTAGATCACCTGGCCGGCGATTTCGCTGTACCACTTGAGGCCGGCCTCGTCCATGCGCACGCCCTTGCCGGCCCGGATGCGCAGATCCTTGCCCTTCACCTGACGGATCACCTTGCCGGTGATCGTGCGGCCCGGCGTACCGTCGGTGGGCGGAATTTTTTCCAGCAGCATTTCGTCGGGTTCGGTGTTGATGATCTTGCTCAGTTCCTTGAAATCGACCCGGTTGAAATTGTCGATGCTGGTATCCTGGCGATGGATAAATTTATCGAAATGGTAAACGAGCTGGGCGTCGATGCCGTTCTGGGGTTCGTCGCCGACGGCGACGGTCACCGGCTTCATGTACTGTTTTTCGAGGACGATTTTTTGCAGCGCTTCCTCGTCGATGCCGTGGACGATTTTCTTGTCGGCGATCGACTTTTTCAGCATTTCGACGGTGATGTGATTGCCGGTGCCGGTGGGCGGAATGACCTGAACGGTCGCCCGCATGTCGTTGTTCAGACGTTCGACGATCGCTTCGGCCGGATGGCTGTCGAGGCCGCCGAGCTTGTCTTTTTTTTCGCCCGCCGAAGAAGCCGCGGCTTCCGGCGCCGGCGATTGCTCTTTTTCCGGCTCGTCGCTCAATCGTTCCTCCCACGACGTTTAGTTTTATCGGCACACCGGTATATTAACCAAGTATTTACGCTTTATCAGTTTCGGCGTCGAATGTCCAGTAAAGCCGTAAATCGTCAAGTGTTTTCCGCCAGGAGATTTCCGGCCGCCAGCCGGTCGCCTGCCGCAGGTACTCCGCCGAGCCGCGGAGCGCCGGAATGTCGAGCTGCCGCAGCCGATGCGGGTCGACGCGAACTTCAATATCCTTGCCGCTCAGCCGGATCAGCTCGGCGAGCAGATCGCCGATTTCGCGGGCCTCGCCGCGGCAGATGTTGAACACCGCGCCCGCCGGCAGCGTTTGCAACGCCAGGCGGTAGGCGCGCACCACGTCGCGGACGTCGAGGATGTCGCGCCGGGCTTGCAGGTTGCCGACGTGAATCACCGGCTCCTGCTTGCCCGCGGCGATCGCGGCGATTTGTTGGGCGAAACTGGACAACGCGAACACCGGCCGCTGCCGGGGGCCGACGTGCGTAAACGGCCGAGCGACGAGGATATCCAACCCGAAACGCCCCCTGGCGAAACGGGCGTACTCTTCCGCCAGCCATTTGGTCGTGGCGTAAACGTTGACGGGGCGGACGGAGGAATTTTCCGTGAGCGGCAGCCGCTCGGGTTCCGGAGCGCCGTAAACCTCGGCGGTGCTGATCAGCAGCAAGCGGGCTTGCGGCCGATGCGCCTTGAGCGCGTGCAGCAGGTTCGCCGTGCCGCCGACGTTCACGGCGATGGCGCGGGTCGGGTCGTCCTCGGCATCGGGGACGAAGGTGACGGCGGCCAGGTGGATCACCGCGTCGACGACCGTTTCGGCCAGCACGGCGGCGACCGCGCGGGCGTCGGTGACGTCCAGGGCCAGGGATTTTTCAAGCGCCGGGTGGTTCGGCGGTTGGAAGTCGGCGCCGCAGACCCGGTCGCCTTGCGCCGCGAGATGATCGATCAAGTGTCCGCCGACAAAGCCGCCGGCGCCGGTAATCAGGATTTTCACAGCAAACCGAGCTCCATCCGGCGTTTGCCTTCCACGAGGTCCGCGTCGACCATCATTTCCACCAGTTCGCGGAAATTCACGCGCGGTTCCCAACCCAGTCGTTCCTTGGCCTTGCTGTAATCGCCGACTAGGAAATCGACTTCGGCCGGGCGGTAGTATTGCGGGTCGGTTTCGACGTAATCCTGCCAATCCAACCCGACGCGCTGAAACGCGATTTCGGCCAGTTCCCGCACCGAATGGGTTTCGCCGGTGGCGATGACGTAATCATCCGGCTCGCCCTGCTGCAACATCAGCCACATGGCGCGGATGTAATCGCCCGCGAAGCCCCAGTCCCGCTTGGCGTCCAGATTGCCCAGCTTCAGCTTTTCCTGCTTGCCCAGCTTGATCAGCGCCGCCGCCGTGGTCACTTTGCGGGTGACGAATTCCTGGCCGCGTCGCGGCGATTCGTGATTGAATAAAATGCCCGAGCAGGCAAACAGATCGTAGCTTTCGCGGTAGTTGACCGTGATGAAGTGGCCGTATGCCTTGGCCACGCCGTATGGGCTGCGCGGGTAGAACGGCGTCGTCTCTTTTTGCGGGATCTCCCGCACCTTGCCGAACATTTCGGAGGAACTGGCTTGATAGAACTTGATTTTCGGGTTGACCAGACGGATGGCCTCGAGCATGCGGGTCACGCCGACGCCGGTGAATTCGGCGGTCAGCACCGGCTGATTCCAACTGGTCGGCACGAAGCTCATCGCCGCCAGGTTGTAGATTTCGTCCGGCTCCTCCTCCTCGACCAGGCGGATCAGGCTGAGTTGATCGAGCAGATCGCCCTGGGTAATCTGGAGGCGGTCGCGGATCGGTTCGAGCCGTTCGAATTTTTCCGTGCTGGACCGGCGGACCATGCCGACCACGTGATAGCCTTTTTCCAAAAGAAATTCGGCCAGATAAGACCCGTCCTGGCCGGTAATTCCGGTGATGAGTGCGCGTTTCATCCGCTCGCTTCTCCTTGTGACTTTTAATGCATCAGCAACAGGGCGAACAATCCCGCCAGCACGCAGTAGACGCCGAACCAATGCAGGCGCCCCCGGCGAATGAAATGCAGCAGGATGTGCAACGAAAGATAGCCGGAAACAAGCGAGACCACAAACCCGGTCAATGCCACCGCGGCGAATCCCGGCGGCAGTTCCTCCACCTTCAAGGCCTGCAACAACACCGCGCCGAGAATGACCGGAATCGCCAAGAGGAAACTGAACCGCCCCGCCGCTTCCCGGTCGAGTCCGGACAGTAGGCCGGCAACGATGGTGCTGCCGCTGCGGCTGACCCCGGGGGTGATCGCCGCGGCTTGGGCCAGGCCGACGATCAAGGCCTGCCGCCAGCCGAGTTTTTCCAGCGGCACGTCATTGCTCCGCGCCAGCCGCGAAAGGAAGAGCAGGCTGGCGGTAATGAAAAAAGCAAATCCGACCATCCGCGGCGAATTGAAAGCCGCCTCGAACCAATCGTTGAACAACACGCCCGCGAGGCCCGCCGGCAAGGTGCCGATGCCCAACCAGATCAACAGCCGGAAGTGCGGATCGTTCCGCCAGGCGCCGGCCGGCCCGAGCCGCACCGGCGAACGCAAGGAAAGAACCAGCGCCCCTAAATCCCGCCGGAAAAAGAGCAGGATCGCCATCACCGTGCCGAGGTGCAGAATGGTGTCCAGAAAAAGGGAATTTTCCTGGAGGTGAAAGAGGGATTGCGCGATCACCAGATGGCCGGAGGAACTGACCGGCAGAAACTCGGTGATACCCTGCAAAAGCCCAAGCAACGCCGCTTGTAAAATGGAGATCATTTAGTCCGCGTTCACCGCCTGTGCATCCAGTGCCGGTTCCAGGCGCAGATGAATTTTTACCCGCCGGATCAAGTCGATCAGATCGAAAGGTTTGGCGATAAAATCGACCGCTCCGCAGCTTCTGCCGTATTTGATCGTTTCGTCGTCATGCCGGCCGCTGATGAAAATAATCGGGATCGACCGGTACTCGGGCATTTGATGGATCAACCGGCACAGTTCGAAGCCGTCGATCCAGCTCATGTGAATGTCGAGCAATATCAAATCCGGGCGGGCGACCTCCAAACAGGCGACCAATTTCAGGCCATTGGGTACGCTGCTGGCCCGAAAACCGGCATTAACCAGAGTTTTTTCCAATAATTCGCGCATCAACTCGTCGTCGTCGACGATTAAAATCCTCTTTTTCCGACGTTTGTTGCCGGACATGATGCATTCGCCCCCGGGTTGGTCGCCTTTTTAACACCCAACGCTTTTTCAGGCAATCCATTGGCGAATGAAAAAGCGTTACGTGGAAAAAGCGGTTTCCGAGAAAAAACAATTGCATAGTCTATCGGTAAATACTATTAAGAGATTGAACTAAATCGATGTTTTCAAAATGGAAATCCGCAAAATGCTCACAAAGTCGGTTTTTTGGATTGTTTCGACGATCTGGCTGCCGGTTCTTTTCGTTTTTCCAGCCGTTGCCGGAGCGAATTCGCACACGACCGTGGCGCGTTTCGAGAAGCCGGCAGCGACCGCGCTCGATGTTTTCGACGATTTCCAGCCGCCCGACGAACGCGGCCCCTACGAGGTGGGCGTCACCACCACTTATCTGACCGACACGAGCCGCTGGGAAGACCAGGATGAGATGTATCGCACCCTGCCGCTGGAAATCTGGTATCCCGCGTCCGGCGACGACGCCCCGGTCAACACCGTCGAGGACATGATCGGCGAAGTGCCCAAGTGGGGCCTGAACGAACTGAAATTGTACTACGAGGATTCGCTCGACGAACTGCTGTCGATGACCACCAGCGCCCGCCGCGACGCGCCGCCGCTGACCGAAGAAGGCCCCTTCCCCGTGCTCTTGTTCAGCCACGGCTTGACGGCCATTCGCTTCCAAAACTTCACCCTTTGCGAGCACCTGGCCAGTCACGGGTTCATCGTCGTGGCGCCCGATCATTTCGGCAACGCGGTCTTCACCAATGTACCCGGCGACGACGTGATCATTTTCGAACCGCTCAGCCTGATCACCGGCCTGGTCGACCGGCCGCTCGACGTAAATTTCGTCTATCAATCCCTGCTCAACGGTGGACGCGACCGGTTCATGCCGTTCGAACTGCCGCTGGATCTGGACACCTTCGCCGTGGTCGGCCACAGCTACGGCGGCCTGACGGCCATGCTCGCGGGCCCGATTTACGATTACATCGACGCCATCGTGCCGCTCAACCCGTTCTTCCTGGATTTTTATCCGCCCTGGTTCACCAAGCCCGTGCTGATGCTGCAAAGCGAAATGGACGAGGTCGTGGGCATGGTCAACGACGCCGCGCGCGGCGCGTTCAATAAAATGAACTCCGACCGAAAAATCCACCTTTTCCTTTACGCCGGCAGCCATTTCAGCGCGACCGACGCCTGCCGGCTTTTTCCGCCGAAGATGATTTATCCGTCGATGGGCTGCGGTTCGCCGGAACGGATCGACTTCGTGCTGGCCAATCAGATCGCCCTCTCCTACATCACCGCGTTTCTCAAATCGGTGTTGCTGGGCGACGACCGCTACGACGAATACCTGTTGGCCAACCACTTCCCCGACAACATCGAGCTGACGACCGTCTGGCCGGAATGATTGACAGCGCGGAAGCGGGTTTTTTATGATCGCCTGGCCACACCGCCCGGACGATGGTTAAATTGCCGAAAAAGGGGTTCGCCGATGACAACGAACACGACGCAAAAACCGACCCTGTACATCATCACCACTTGCCCGCGCTGTCGCCGGGTAAAGGAATTTCTGGAACAACTGGGAATCGACTACGACCTGGTGCCGGTCGATCTGATGTCGCGCGAAGAGCGCATGGCCATCGTGGAAAAATTCCGCCAGTTCCACCCGGTGGTGTCTTTTCCGATCATTGAAACGGGCGATACCATTCTGATCGGCACCAACCCGGATGAAGTGCGTCAGGTTTTCGGAGGAATGTAATGGCCAAACCGCAAAACGCGGAACAATATTTCGAAGTCTTCCGCGTGCACTGCGAACGCAAGGGAATGCATTTCAATCCCAACATTGAAATCACCTGGTCGCTGGTCGAAGGCCTTTGGACCAACAAAAACCGTTACGGCTATCCGAGTTGTCCCTGCCGCCTGGCTTGCGAGGAACTCGAGAAAGACCGCGACATCATCTGTCCGTGCGAATACGCGCCGGCCGACATCGCGGAATTCGGCCAGTGCTATTGCGGTCTTTTCGTCAACCAGAAGTACCTGGAAGGCAAAATGGAGTTGCGCCTGACGCCGGAACGCCGGCCGTTCGAAAAAATGTGCTAGGCGCCGTCCAACCCGCCCTTTTCCCGTTCGCGGAACCACGCATTCGGATCGGTCAGGTAAAGCTTCATATCGGCCAATAGTTCGTGGTGCAGTTCTTCCTCGGCCACCATCGCCCGGATGAATTCGCGCTCCAGTTCGTTTTGCGCGTGGGCCAGGTGTTCGCGGTAGAAATTAACGGCTTTCAATTCGAAATCGAGCCCGACGTCGATCGCCTCGAGATCGCCGGCCTCCGCGGACAGCCGCTGGCGATGCTCCTCTGCCAGTCGGTGGAAGATTTGCGATAGGTCGCGCTGTTGGACCGTGACGATCTTCCAGTCGTCGGTCCAGTCCTGCCCGCCGGAAAGCTGCTGAAAGAGCCGCTGGATGCGTTCGACGTGGGTGATCTCGTCCTCTTTCAGCATCTGGAAAATGCGGCGGCCCAATTCGTTGCCGGAAGTCGCCACGACTTTTTCGTAGAATTGATACCCTTTTTCTTCCATCGACAGGGCGGTTTTCAGCATGCCCAACGCCCGTTCGTTCTTTTCAGCCATGATTCCTCCAAGCGATTGCGGTTCACGATTGATCGTTTGATTCCTGATTTTCCTCGAATATAACCTCTTTTTCGCCGTCTGCCGCGATGGACCGGCCGGCGGCGGAAAAAATTTACCGCCGGCTGACGATCTCCGCTGCAGCCTTGCGCAGGCGCGGCTTTCGGGCCAGATCCCGGGCGTATTCCGGCAAGTGGTCCTCGTCGGCCGACGGATAACCCACGGCGATCATCACCAGCGGTTGCGCGCTTTCCGGCAAGGCGAACAACTCCTTCGCCTTGGCGGGATTGAAGCCGGCCATCGGGCGGGCGACCAGCCGCCGCGTCGTCGCGGCCAGCAGCATACTCATGACCGACATTCCCAGGTCGAACTGATGATACTTCCGGCCGTCCGGATTGGCGCAATCGTCGGCTTCCGCGGAATAACCGATGATCAACAGTGGCGCACGGCCGGCCCATTTGGCATTACCGGCAGACAGGCAGGCGATCGCCTTTTCCCGGCCCGCCTCGCTCAAGCAAAACAAAAATCGCCAGGGCTGGTTGTTGTAACAAGAAGGAGTCAGGCGGATGGCTTCGCTCAGTTCGTCCACGATTTCCTCGGCGAACGGTTCGACGGCGATGGCGCGCGTCGCGTATCGCTCCTGAAGCAGGCGGATGACCACGTTCTCGTCCATCGCAGCTCCTTTCCCCCGCGACCGCTCAGCCGGTCGGTTGCAGAATGAATTTCTCCACCAGGTGGTGCGGATGATAGCTTTCCTTCGCCTGACGCAGGCCCGGCAGGCCCAAATCCTGCTCGCGATTGACGAACGTCATTGCGGCCAGCGCCTTTTCGCAAAACAAGCGGTTGAGCGCCTGATAAACGCCGGGATATTGCGTGGTGCCTTTTTCGAAGTGAATCACCGCCGTGTCGGCGGTCAACCGCTCGGCGACGGTGAAGGCCAGAATCCGCCGCGGGCCGTCGGCGGTGAGCAAGGCGCCGCCGAAAAGCGGTAGTCGGTCCCAATATTCCAGGGCGCGGCAGACCGCCTCGTTTTCGGCGTCCAGGTCGGGATGTTCGCTGCATTCCCGCACCTCGCACCAATCCTTTTGCATCTCCAGGCAGAACGCGACCAGATCGGCATCGAGCGGCTGGTAAACGGCGGCGACCGATTTTTCGAATTTTTTAATCAGGTTTCGCTTGCCGTCGAATTTGCGGCCGCTCAGGGTCGCCAGTTCCTCGCGGAGATAGACGTAATCGGCCTGATCGCGGTCGGCGACGAGCGACAGTTCCGGATCGACGGCGTGCAATCGGTGCGCGGCGCTCGCGGGCAGCCGGGCGAATCGCGGCGCGCCGCCCATGGCGGCGGCCCAGGCCAAGACCGCGCGGATGCCGATCCGGTCGAGCGGTTCGCCGTACGGCGGCAACAGATAGCCGCGCTCGCGCGGGCCGCGCCAGAGCAACAGCGTATTTCGCCAGCGCGCCAGAAAAACGGGGTGCGACCCGCTCCAGGCGAAGAGGTTGGTGAAGGTCATTTCGGAGGTGCCGGACGGTTCGGTGGCGAACCGCGCGGCGAGAAAAGGCTGATCCGCGAGAGCCAACGGCCGGCACGCGGGCAGTTCGGGCACCTGCGACAAAAATTCCAACATGGTCGTCTCGCTGAAAGTCGGCGCTAGTATTGTACTTTTTTCGTCCAGGTATTTTCAAAGGTTTTATTGCGCTGAGCCCACATCGTCCAGGCGGTGACGACCGAGCGCTTCAGTTCCGGCCAGCTTTTAATTCGCCAGAGCGCCTTCAAGATGTAACGCGGCCGGAAATAAAAAGCCAGATAGGCCTTCCGCGTCCAGGCCTGCACTTCTTACTCGGTCAGGCTCGTATTGGGCCGCGGCAGGAAAATATCTTTGGCCTCGTCGAGGATGTACTCGCGCCAATAGTCTTTTCGCCCGTCGGCGATCAACATCCGGTACAACTCGGTGGCCGGCATGGGCGTCACCTTGGAAAACTGCGCGAAATCCAGCTTGAGATCGATGGCGAATCGCGTGGTCTTTTGAATCGTCTCCGCCGTTTCGCCCGGGCTGCCGATCATGAAGTAGCCAAAGGTGTCGATCTTGTGTTTGCGGGTCAGGCCGATGACCTCGGTGATCCGTTCGAGCTTGGTTTCCTTGCGCAGCGTCAGCAGGATTTGCGGGTCGGCCGATTCGATTCCATAGTAAATCCGCTTGCAACCGGCGCCCTTCAGCGCGATCAGCATTTCCTCGTCGACCAGGTCGACGCGGCTGCGGATCGCCCAACAGATTTTAATGTTCCGTCGTCGGATTTCCTCGCAAATGCCGATGACCCGCCGTTTGTCGACCGTGAACGACGAGTCGAAAAAATCGAACTCGCGCGCCTTATAGACGTGGTAACACTCCTCGATCTCGTCGGCGACGTTCGCGGGCGTACGTGGCCGAAACTTCATGCCGCCCTGCTCGCAGAAAATGCAATGAAACGGGCAGCCGCGGCTGGTGATCATCGGCGTGAAATTGCGGAACTGGCTGATGAAGCTGAAATAGCGGTCGTTGGGCAGCAGGTGGCGCGCCGGAAACGGCGCCAGGTTCACATCGTCGAGCGGCGCCGCGCATTCGTTGACCGCTACGCGATCGCCGTCGCGCCAGATCACGCCCTTGACCCGCCCGAGGTCGCCGCCTTCGTTCAGCGTCCGGAGAAACGGCGGCAGGACGACCTCGGCCTCGCCGGTGCAGCCGTAATCGATGCTGTGATGGCTGAAGGTTTCCTCGGGATAGATGCCCATGTGGACGCCGCCGAGCAGCGTCGGCACCTGCAGGGCCTCGCGCAACGCGCGGACCCAGGCGAGCGTCTGGTAAAACAGATAAGTCGTGATCGTGAACGCCAGCAGGTCGGGCTGGAACGCCTTGACGCGACGGATGGTTTCCTCGAGCGACAGCTCCAGCGCGTTGGCGTCGATGAACTGGATTTGATAGCCCTCGCGTTCCGCGACGGCGGCGACGTAGGCCAGCGAGAGCGAGGGAAACACGCCGTAGTTTTCCTTGACGGCGCGGATGCCGGGCTCGTTTTTCACCACGCCATAGGGCGGATAAACGAAACTGATACGTCGGACGGCGCGGCGCGGCAATGGCTGGGCTCGTTGTGGCGTGGTCACCGGCCGACTCCCCGATGTTTCACCGTCGCGGTTTTCAGAGCAAATCCTCGATCATCAAGGAAAGAATGTCCTTGTCGTATTCGTGCGTCCGCAGTTCGATGGTGAAATCGCGGCTTAACAGCATATTGAACGGCAAAATCTGTTCGAGAAAATAGGGTTGCAGGCTGTAGTCGGGATCGGCGCAGACCAGGTAGGTGACGCCGAATTCGTCGCGCCAGGCCGTGGCCGTCGCCGGGGTCGCGGGGTTGTAGTCGACGTCCGCCACGATCAATTGGATCAGCTGAAAATCCTCGTCCTGATATTCTTCCCACAAATCCTTCTGCAGGCTCGGGGTTTCCTCGCGGCACGGTTCGCACCAGAAAGCCGCCGTGTTGAGCAACACCACTTTTCCCAAAAAGTCGTACAAATGGACCTCGTTGCCGTCGGCGTCGATCCAGGTGTAATCCTCGATCTCGGGCTGGACGGCGTCGTCGTTGTCGTCGTCGGTCGCGTCGTCGCCGGCATCGTCGCCGGCGTCGTCGTCATCCTCGAGGTCCTCACCGTCGTAACGGCCTTTGGCGGTGCCGCAGGCGACGAGCGCCAGCAGGCCGAGAATCAGAACCAACCAAAAGCATTTTTTCATGACGCCTCCACGGGCGGTTCGATTTCCCTCAATTGCGGCATTTTAGCCGTCAAACCCGCCGCAAGCAAACAAAAAGGAGAACGCCGGGCGTCCTCCTTCGTTTGACGATCGATCGCCAGCCGCGCGGGTTAACGCTTGCTGAACTGGAAGCGGCGGCGGGCCTTGGCGCGGCCGTACTTCTTGCGTTCGACGACGCGGGCGTCGCGGGTCAGGTAACCGGCGACCTTCAAGGGTTTGCGGTATTCCTCGTTGTACTCCAACAAGGCGCGCGAGATGCCGTGGCGGATGGCGCCGGCCTGGCCGGTCAAGCCGCCGCCCGTCACGATGATCTGCACGTCGAACTTGTTGTTGGTACCCGTCGCGTCGAACGGCTGACGCACGGAGACGCGGGCCATTTCGCGCGGGAAGTATTCGTCCACTTCGCGCTCGTTGATCAGGATTTTACCCGTGCCGGGTTTCAGCCAAACGCGCGCGATGGAGCACTTACGTTTTCCGGTTCCGTAGTATTGCAGTTCACCCATCGTTCACTCCTCAGAAATCCAGTTGCACGGGTTTCTGCGCGCCGTGCGGATGCTCAGCGCCGGAATACACCTTGAGCTTCTTGAGCAGATTGCGGCCCATGGTGTTCTTCGGCAACATGCCGCGCACGGCGTGCTTGATGATTTCTTCCGGTTTGTTTTCCAGCAGCCGCTTGGCGTTGACCGTCTTGAGGCCGCCGGGATAACCGGTGTGGTGGTGATACAGCTTGTCCTCGACCTTCTGGCCGGTAAGCTTGATTTTTTCAGCGTTGATGGCGATGACGAAATCACCCACGTCTTCATGCGGAGTGAAAGTCGGCTTGTGCTTGCCGCGCAAAATCTTGGCGATTTCACTCGCCGCGCGACCGAGCACCTTGCCGTCCAAATCGACAATGTACCATCCCCGCTCGACCTGTCCGGGTTTCGCACTGAATGTCTTCATGACCCTCATACTCCTTCGGGCATCTTCTCCACCCTTTTCGCCGCCCGGGGTCGATGGGCGACTTGGCGGAAAAGACGCATCGCAAATTGACTTAGGGTGATCGCCACCCGCCATCAAGATGTAACGGGGCGCTTAACGTAATGAAAAAGAAAACAAATTGCAAGCGCGATTTTATTTATTCCGAGAAAACCGGACCGGCCTCGCCGGAGGACGGCAGCATCCGCCATAACAATTTGATTTTACGCGAATATTTTTGATATCAATGCCGGGATTTGTTCGGAGATGAACGAGCCGGCCCATAGAATACCGGCCACCAGGCAGTAAACGAGGCAGACCAGCGCCAGACTTTTCAGCAGCAGGCGCGTCCAGCGCAATTCCGCCAACTGCGCTTCCGCCCGTTCCTTCACCTTCGCCAGTTCGGCTTCCAGGTCGATCGGCTCCGGCTCGGGCATCCCTTCCGCGACTTTCGGCGGCATTTCCGTTTGCATATCACCCGCTCCCCTCGCGGCCCGTTCGGCCCCCCGAAAATCGGCGAACCTTTGGGGAGGCGGCCGCGGCCGCCTCCCCGCTCCATCAAACCATCAAACCTTATCTCGAGATGTTGATCAACTCGGCGATCATCGTATCGGCCGTGGTGATCGACTTGCTGTTCGCCTGGAAACCGCGCTGCGTCGTGATCATCTCGACGAACTGCTGCGCGATGTCGACGTTGGACAATTCCAGGGTGTTGGAGAAGATCGAACCGTTGCCGGACACGTTGGCGATGGAAATGATCGGTTCGCCGGATTCGGAAGTCGAACCGAACATATTGTTGCCGCGGTGGTCCAGGCCGATCGCGTTGGAGAAGTTGACGATGGCGATCTGGGCGATTTCGCGTGTCTCGCCGTTGCCGTACAGGGCGATCACCTTGCCGTCGGAGTCGATGTTCAGGCTGTCGATGTAGCTGGTGCCGTACCCGTCCTGGCTGGCGAAGACCAACGCCGAGCCCTCGCCGAACTGGGTGGTGCCGTCGGTGCCGGTGCCGCCGGCCGAGATCGGGGTGCCGAATTCGAAGCTGATGTCCTGGTTCTGCAACGGATTGCCGGCGAAGTCGAAATCGGGCGGTTGCGTGATCACCTGGTCGAGCAGCGCGCCTTCGGTGCTGAACTCGATCGTGCCGGAGGTCGCGACGTAATCGGCGCCGGTCGCCGAGTCGGCGGCATCGACCACGATGTTGTATTCCCAGACGTTGCCGCCGCCCGCGCCGGGCGCGGCGTTGCGCGAGAAGTACGACGTCACCTGGTGCGGATTGCCCAAGGTGTCGTAAACCGTGATCGAGGCGGTGAAATTGCTGGTGTTGACCGGGTTGGTGATGTCGAACGGGCCGACGATTTCCGCCTGCGAATCGAGGTTGGCATAGAGCGAAACCTCGGTGGTGACCTTGGGCGCCAGGGGCGCCTGGGTCACGCGGATATCGTGCGGAACGCCGGAGGCCGTGCTGTTTTCGTTCAGGCTGAAACCCATCAGCTTCATGCCGGCGGAATTAGTCACGTAACCGTTTTTGTCGACCATGAAACTGCCGTTGCGCGTATACAACATGCTGTTGGTCGCGTCATCCCGCACCATGAAAAAGCCCTTGCCGGAAAGGGCGATGTCGGTCACGTTTTCCGTCGATTGAAAGCCGCCTTGCGCCATCACCATGCTGGTGTCGCCGACGCGCGAACCACGGCCGATTTCCATGCCGCCGGCCAGTGTTTTGGCGAGCACGTCGGAAAAATCGGCCCGGCTGAACTTGAAGGCGGGCGTGTTGATGTTGGCCAAGTTGTTGCCGATGATTTCCATCATCGTGGCATTGGAACCCAAGCCGCTGATGCCTGAGTACATTGCGCCAATGATTGACATGTTACTTTTCTCCTTCCCGCTTCGGTCATTCCGCGGGATGAAGCCTCCCCATACGGGGTCCGGCTTCGTCTATTCGACGAACACCGTGCTGTCGATGTTCGTCACCACGTTTTCGTTCATCCCCGACCGGTTCATCGCGGTGATGACCGTCCGGTTGGGGACATTGACGATCAGGGCATAATCGTCGCCGATCACCAGCGTGTTGCGCGAACCCTTGTCCGCCGCGCGATCCACCGCGTCGGTGATCTTGCCGACCTCCGCCGTGCCCAGCGTCATCTGCCGAGACGCCATTCGTTCCTTGGCATGAGCCGAAAACTGCACCGGTTGGCTTTGCTGCAGTTGCCGTTCCAGCACTTGCCGGAACGACTCCTGAGCCGCCGGCGCGGCGGCCGCGCCGACTTTCGCCGTCGATGCCGTTTTTTCGACCGGCCGCGCAACGAAAAATGAGGGGTTGATTGTGTTGTTCATAGACCTAGTTCCCTTCGAAAATCTCCAGAATGTCGCCCATGGTGACTTCCTGGGAACCGATTTGCATGTAGGGCACGCCGTCCTTGAAGACGATTCCCGTGACCCGTCCCGTCAGGTACGTGCTGGCGGTCACCGCGTTTCCTTCGGCGTCGGTGGCGGTAACGGCAAAGGTATAGTTGCCGGCATCCAACGGCGAACCGTCGTTGTTGGCGCCGTCCCATTCCGCGGTCTGCTCGCCGCTCTCCTGGGAACCCAGTTGCAGCGTCCGCTGCAAGGTTCCATCCGACTTGTAAACCTTGATCGTCACGGTCGCGGCGTCCTCGTCCAACTGGTACTTGAGCGTCGCCGTCCCGTCGCCGTCGAAGTAGAAGGAATCGCCGCTGGCTTTCACTTCCTTGCCGATCATGGAAACCGATTGCGCGTTGTTGATGCTCGATTGGAAGAGCTGTAGGGTTTCCAGATTGGTGTTGATGGTCCGCGTCTGTTCGACCAGGGACAATTGGGCCAGCTGGGCGACGTATTCCTGGTTGCTCATCGGATCGAGCGGATCCTGGTTTTTCATTTCCTCGATCAGCAGGTTGATGAATACCTCCGGATCGGTCAGGTCGGTCTGCTGCGATTCGTACAGGTTGGTCGCGTCGCTGGTCGAGCCGAGCCCGTAAATGTTCGCCCCAACGTTGGTCAGTTCGGTTGCAGCCACTTCTTACCTCCTTCTGTTCCGGCTCACGCCCGGACGCGAATATTGCCGGACATGCCGCGCAAAGCGTAAATCGCGGCGTGGCCCACTTGACTTTGGGCCGAGCGACTCGTGCTTTCCGAGCCCGCCTGGGAACCCGGCCGCGGATCCGCGAACGATCGCGAACCGGACATCAGGTCCCGTCCTGGTTGTTGATTGGGCAACTGCTGGAACACATCGAACCGCTGCAGATCCATTCCCTTCTCGTTGAACATCTGCCGGAGCTGGGGCAGATTATCGAGCAGCACCTGCTTGACCTGGCTGCTTTCCACCACCGCCGCCGCGCGAACGCCGTCCTTATCCACCTGAATGTCCAATTTCATCTGACCCAATTGCGGCGGTTCCAATTGCAACCGGATCGAGCCGCCGCCGGCCGCCGCCTTGCTGGCGATCGTCCGACCGGTGATCGATACGAGGTCCCGCAACCGTTCGATCCGCGCCGTCATGGTTTCCGTGGAAACCGTGGCCGGCGGCGTGGAAGCGGCCTGCTGAACCGTCGGCGTTTCCTTCAACGAAACAGTGCTGACCGGCGTGACCGGCGAAGCGGTGCCGTTCGTCGGCTGACTAACTTCCCGTTCGCCGATTGCCGGTTGCGCGTCCATGGCTTTATTCGCCGGAGCAGCAGAGTCATCCGCGGCCACCGCCGCCTTCGGCTCGTTGGATTGATAATCCGCGGTGCGCGGCCGCCGTTCCATCGTCTTCTCGGCTTCCGTGGCCTGACCGGAGGAATCCGAACGCAACGACTGATCGACCGTCGGTTGAGCCGTTTCGACCTTCGGTTTCGTTTCCGTGCTCACAGCCGAAACCCCGACGGACCGATAAGCCGCCAATGCTTCCTTCCGGTAACTCGCGGCGACTCCCTGTCGCTGTTGGGTGAAAGACTTGCGGATCGTCGGTTGATAGGTCGTACCTTGCTGTTCGTTCAGGTTGGCTTGCGCCGTCGGTGCGACTGTTTCCACCGATTCCCGAATCGCTTGAACGCTCGGCGTTTCGCCAAAGGCATGGGGCGCCGGGATTTCCCGCGCCACGCCATTGGCATTCGCCTGCGCCGTCATCCAAGAAACCGTCGTCTCCAAGGACCGATCGACCTCGGGGGCGATCGGAACGGCAGGCGTCTGAACCGTGGGATTCGGGTTGGCGGTCGGCTTGGCCGATGCCTCCGCGGCGGTCGGCAAAGCTTGCCCATCGATTTGGGGCACCAGGGAATTATCTGCCGTGGATTGGCCGATCGAAATCGGCTTGATCGGCGCGGCGGTCGGGGTCTCGGTCACTTCACTTTGCAGGCCCAATAGTGTTATTGGGACATCTTCAACGATTCCCTCACCCGTTTGCGCCGTCATCGATTGCGCGACTGTCTGGACAGTTATCCCTTGGTTGTCTGATTCACTCGTGAATTGCCCCATCACCGCTGGAGCCATCTCCTCGGTGGTCGTCGCAACCGGCGTGACGGACTGCGTCAACTCGGAAGCGGATTGGGCTTCCACCGGTTTCGCAGCGGTCTGCTCCGTCGATTGCGCTTCCCCTTCCGGTTTGGCGGTAACCGACGTATCCACTTGATTATTCTGATCTTTCGCAGTTTCAGCCGTTTGTTGACCATCGGTTTTGGCGACCGACTGCTCTGCCGGGGAATCCTTCACCGTACTTGCGCGTTCCGAGTTCTGAATCGATTCCAGAGTACTGGCGAAATCACTGCTTTTCGTATTTCCGGAATCGGCGGAAACGGCTTGGGTCGGTGTCGAATTCACGACAGGCGTCTGGCCGATATGAACCATCAATTGCGTGATATCAAGACGCTCTATTTTCGGCATTCATTCTACACCTCCTTCCGTGCCGGATTGGTCCGTTATCGTGCGACCGACTCGATGTCGAAACACGCTGGACCTGGCTTCACCGCTTTTTTTTGCTGGTTTCATGCCAAAAGAGGGCGTCAAGAAAACGAGGCGCGATCGGTAAGGCTCGCAGGGTGCAATCTGTTCGATAACTATTTAGTATTGCGGAATATATTCAAGTTTCCGGCTCGCCAAGGATTCGAAGCGGAACGTCTAAAGATAGCTTATTTCGACTTTTTATTTAAAAGCAGTTTGGAAGTTTTGGCCGCCGTGTCGGGGTCCATGAGTTCCAGGAGTTGGCCGACCTTCTTTTCCTTCAAGCGATTGAGAATCTTGACCCGGAGATCCTCGGGCAGTTTTTCCATCACGGGCGCCAGTTCATCCAACCGCATTTTGTCGTAGATGGCTATCAGTCGCGTCACTTTCAGTTCGGTCGCCTGATCTTCCTTGGCCAATCGTTGGTCGATCTGGGTCTGCACTTCCTCCAGTTTTTTCAATTCCTTCTGGACATCGGCCTTGAGGGTTGCCAGCGATTTCTGCTCTTCCTCGATTTGGATCAACTGGGATTTGAGGTAGGTCGCGTGTTCTTCCTCGGGAGTCGGCTTGGCCTCGAATTCCGGCACGTTGATCTTTTCCGGTTCGGGCAGCGCCTTTTCGACGTTCTCACCGATTTTCGCAGGGTCGTAACCGAGCGCGCGGCGCAACGCGTCCTTTTTCACCTGCTCATCCGCGGCCGGATCTTTTTGTTCCTCGGCCGCCGCGCGGGCCAGAAAGCCGCAAGACCAGACCAGCGCCGCGCCCGCCAGCAACGCCAGCACCAGAATCTGCCACCAGTGATTTCGCTTTTTCATGACCGTCCCGATTCCTGCTCCGCCGTCCGGCGGGCAAACCGCAAGAGCGCGGTTTCCGCCAATTGCTTCTCGGCCTGTTTGTTCGTTTCGTAATTGACCCGAATCGTGAATTTTTCTTTCAGCTTCTCGACGACCTGCCGCCGCCGCGTCGCTTCGATCAATTCCTCGCGCACCCAATCGCGCTTCTGGGCCGCCTGTAGGATGACCACTTCCTGCATCAACCGGTTTTGCCGCAACATCATCAAATGGGTTTCCCGCAACCGCAGTTCGTCGATGGTGATCCCACCGACGGCGTGTTCGTTGTATGCCTGCTGCGCCGCCGCGATCCGCCGATCGATTTCGTCGCGTTCCTGCGTCGCGGTGATCCACTCGCGGAGCGCGTCACCGAACTCGCGCTTTTTCTTGTCTTCCATAATCCGCCGCACGCGCAGCAGCGCGGCCAGCTTGAATTTTTTTGCCATCGCCCTTCACCCGGCCTTCCGGCGGCTCAGCCGCGCGCCGGCGGCTGGTTTTCCTTCCCGGTTTTCTTGACCCATGGGGGCGGATTCTGGCGAAAGATCTGCGCCATGCCCATCAAGGTATCCTGCATCGTGACGCGGTCGGTGATGCCTTGCCGCAGGAAACCGCGCACCGCGTCGATGACGGTGATCGCGTAATCGATCCGCGGATTGGCGCCTTTTTGGTACGCGCCGATGTTGATCAAATCCTCGGCCTCGGTGTAAACGGCCAGGAGTTCGCGAATCCACGCCGCCCACTCCATCTGTTGCCGCGAAACGATGTCGCCCATCACGCGGCTCGTGCTGTTGAGAATGTCGATCGCCGGAAAATGGTTGCGCGCCGCCAGTTCGCGGCTGAGAAACACGTGGCCGTCGAGGATCGACCGCGCGGCGTCGCCGATCGGGTCGTTGATGTCGTCGGCCTCGACCAGGACGGTATAGATGCCGGTAAGCGAGCCGCCCCGTTCGTCGTTGCCGATCCGCTCCAACAGGCTGGGCAGCAGGGCGAACACGCTGGGCGTATACCCCTTGTTGGTGGGGGGCTCGCCGATCGCCAGGCCGATTTCCCGCCGCGCCATGGCCAAACGGGTCAGGCTGTCCATCATGAACAGCACCTTGGCGCCTTGGGAGCGGAAATACTCCGCCATCGTGGTGGCCAGGTAGCCGGCGCGAAGGCGTTCGAGCGCGGTGCGATCGGAGGTGGCGCAGACTACCACGCTGTGCTTCAGGCCCTCCAGGCTCAGATCGCGATCGAGGAATTCCCGCACCTCGCGGCCGCGTTCGCCGATCAGCGCGATCACGTTGACGTCGGCCTCGGTATTGCGCGCGATCATGCCCAACAGCACGCTTTTGCCCACGCCCGAACCGGCGAAGATACCGATTTTCTGCCCCTGCCCGACCGTCAGAATCCCGTTCATCGAACGGACGCCCAGATCGAGCGATTTGGTGATGCGCTGGCGGTTGACGGGATTGAGCGGCTGGCCGTAGATCGGCAGCCGTTTGCTGCCCTGCGGCGCCGGTTTGCCGTCCATCGGCTGGCCCAACCCGTTGACGATCCGGCCCAGAAAGGCGTCGCCGACCGGCACGGTCGGACTGCGGCGCGCCTTTTCCACGCGGCTTCCCGGGCTGACGTTGTAGACGTGCTGCAGCGGCATGAGTTGCACCGACCGCTCGTCGAAACCGACGATTTCGGCGATGATCGGCGCGGCTTCCCGGCCGTCCGGCTGCCGGGGATAAATGCGGCAGATGCCGCCGACCGGCGCGCGCGGGCCGGTGGCTTCGATCAGCAGGCCGACGATCCGTTCGACGTAGCCGTTGACGCTGATCACCTCCGCCGCGTCCACGGATTGCTGAAACGGCGACCAGTCGTATGGCGGCCGCGGAATCATTTAAAGATCCTCGGCGCGGAAGAGTTCGTCGAGCGCGTGTTCGAGCGACGCCCCGACGAAACCCTGCGGATATTCGACCCGGCACCCGCCGGAAGGAACGCCCGGGTCGGCGACGATCGTCACCTTTTGCATCTCGCGAATCCGGGTGAATTCGTCGCCGAACCGCGAGACGGTGTCGTATTCCTGCGGATTGATCCGGATCGTCACCTCCCATTTTTTATCGACTTCGGCCATGGCGGCGCGCACGATTTTGACCAGGATTTCGTTATCCTGCGCCAAGACCGTGTGCAGCACCTTCGCCGCGATGGCGCGCACCAGCTCGACGATGTCCGGCTCCATCGCCTCGAGCGTCGTTAAAAGCAGGCGATTGAATTCCTCGACCGCGGCGACCATCCCGTCGACGTTCGGCTGGGCTTTCGCCATGCCCATTTTCACGCCGGCCTGTTCGCCCTGGGCGAACCCCTGCTCGTAGGCGACTTGCTCAATCTTGTCGGCGTTGCGCTTGGCTTCGTCGATCATCCGCTTGGCTTCGGCGCGGGCCCGTTCGAGGATGGACTCGGCCGTTTCGCGACCGCCGAAGTCCTGGAAGGTGACTTTCTTTAAGCTCATCGGCGTTTGGTCCTATCCCCCCTGCTAAACGAACATATCCTCGCCGCCGCGGCCGGTGACGACGATCTTGCCTTCGGTTTCGAGGCGGCGCGCGACGCGCACGACCATCGATTGCGCTTTCTCCACGTCGGCGATCCGCACCGGACCGCGCGCCTCCATGTCTTCCTGGATCATCTCGGCGGCGCGGGTGGAGATGTTGCGGAAGATCTTGTTCTTGACCTCCTCGCTGGCCATCTTCAGCGCCACCGCCAGGTCGTCGTTCGAGGTTTCCTTCAAAATGGCCTGGATGCCGCGATCGTCGACGTTGAGCAGATCCTCGAACACGAACATGTGCTGGCCGATCTGTTCGGCCAGGTCGGGATCTTCCTCTTCCAGCTTGCGCATGATCTCGTTCGCCGCGCTCTTTTTCATCTGGTTGAGGATTTCCGCCGCCGGCTTGACGCCGCCCGAACTCTCGGCGACGTCGATCGAGAAGGTGGACAGCTCGCGCCCCAGCGCGTCGACCACTTCCTCCAAGGCGCCGGGGAGCACCGAGTCCATGCGGGCGACGCGGCGCAGCACCTCGAATTGCATGTCCTCGGGCAGGTTGGCGACGATTTCCGCGGTGGTCGTGGACGGCAACTGCGAAAGGATGAAGGCGATGGTCTGCGGGTGTTCCTTTTTGATCAGGTTGAAAATCGCCTTCGGGTCGTAGCGGCGGATCTGCTCCAACTGCTGCTCGATGACCAGGCGCTGCAAAATCGTCTGGGCCTTGGCGGGTTCGAGGGCTTGGTGCACGACGTTTTCGATGAACTCCTTGCCCGACTTGCTGATGTAGCCTTCCGACGCCAGCCGCTCGCTGAACTCGTCGAGCACCTTCTGCATGTCGTCCGGCGTGATGTCGCCCAGCTTGGGCACCGCCGAAATGACCAGGCGGATTTCGTCCTCCGCCAACCGTTTGAAAACGTCGGCCGCGATCTCCTCGCCCAGGAACATGAGCAAGGCCGCCGCCTTTTCCACGCCGGTCAGCTTTCGGTCAAGCATTGCGTTCCCCCTCCTTGATCCAGCGACGAATCATCAGGGTCACCGCCTCGCTGTCGCGGGAGGCCGTTTCGAGCAGATCGGCTTTCTGCCGGTTCAGCCGGCCCATGCGCTCGGCCATGGTGATTTCCTTCGGTCCGGCTTCCTCGGCCGGCACGGCTTCCTCGGCGGCGACGCCCGGCCCCAGTCGGCCGGCCAGCCGGGCTTCGATTTCGCCGACGGTGGCGCCGGCCAGCAATTCGGCGGGCATGCCCAACTGCGATTCGAGCGACGGTTCGGTGGTCAGCCAGCGCAGGAGCGGCCGGACGATGAAGAGCAGGAACAACACCACGCCGAGCACCGCCAGGCCGTAATTGACGAAGCGGATGATGTAATCCATTTTTTCATAGGGCGATTCCAACGCGCCGGCTTCCTCGGTGACGAAGGGAATGTTGGCCACCTCGATCTGGTCGCCGCGCTGCTCGTTGTAGCCGACGACCTTCTTGACGATCTCGGTGAACGTCGCCATTTCCTCCTCGGAGCGCGGCACGAATTCCATTTTCTTCTTGCCTTCCCCCTCGACTTCCTTGTAGGTGCCGTCGATCAGCACCGCGACCGACAGCTTCTTGATCGCGCCGCCCGCCTGGCTGATCGTCGAGGTCGTGCGGCTGATTTCGTAGTTGACGGTTTCCTGCTTTTTATTCGATTTGGACTGGTTCTGCGCGCCTTCGGCGTAGTTGGTTTCGGGCACGTTCGACTCGGCGCCCGGGAACGAGGAGGTGTTGGTTTCGCTGGCGGTGTTGTCGGCGACCACGGTCTGCTGGCTGCGCACGACCTGTTCGTCGGGGTTGTAGCGTTCCTCGACTTTCTGCACGTTCTCGCGGTCGAGCACCACGTGCACCCGCGCCGCCACCTTTTCCGGCCCGACGCTCCGGGCCAGCAGCGTTTCGATGTTCTGCTCGGTCTGCTTTTCCAGCTTGCGGGTCTTGTCTTCCAGGTCGCCCGCGCCGCCCATCGCGTCGTCCTTGGGCTTGGACAAGACGTGGCCCTTCTGGTCGATGATGGTCACGTTGTTGCTGTCCAGGCCCTCGACGCTGGAGGAAACGAGAAAGACGATGCCGCTGATCTGCTCGTCGGTGAGCTTCGCGTTGGCGGCCAGCGTCAGCACGACCGAGGCCGTCGCCTGCTTTTTATCCTCGATGAACAAGGTTTCTTCCGGCAGCGCCAGGTGAACGCGGCAGGCCTCGACGGGGCTGAGTTCCTTGATCGTGCGCGCCAATTCGCCCTGCAAGGCGCGCAGCTTGGCGATCTTCAATTGGGCGTCGGTCAGACCCAGGCCCTTGCGGTCGAACAGTTCGTAGCCGACGACGCCGCCGGAGGGCAGGCCGGCGTTGGCCAGCGACATTTTCGCCTCGTAATAGTTTTTATCGGGGACGCTGATCGAGGTGCCGTCGCGGTCCAACTTGTAGGGAATCCGGTTTTCCTTCAGGTGACTGACCACGGCATTGGCGTCTTCCACGGCCAGGTCGGCGTACAGGGTCTTGTACTCGGCGCGGCCGGCCCACCAGACCAGGAAGGAAAAAATCGCGGTCATCAGCAGGAAAATCAGGATGAAGCTGATTTTTTTGCCGGTGGACAGTTGTGTCCAGAGATTCTTCAACTGGCCGGGAATCTCGCGGAGAGAAGCCATCTGTGCAACCCTTTAAATGTTAGACGGACGACGTTTTCGGTCGCTCAGACCGACAGGCGCATCACCTCCCGATACGCCTCAATCAATTTATCGCGAATCGCCATTAACGTCCGGAAGCTGATGTCGGCCTTTTGCAGGGCCAGCATCGCGTCCTGCAGGTTGTCGGCGCGTCCGGTGGCCAATTCGATGATCTGTCGATCGGCCTCTTTTTCCAGACCGCTGACCTCGGCGATGGCCTTCTTCAACACGTCGTTGAAGTTGACACCCTCGCCTTCGCCCGCCTTGAGGTCGGTTTTCGGGGTCTGCTGCAGTTGCGGACCGCCGAGCGCTTTGAGTTTGGCGTCCAGGGTGATGTCTTTCATCGATTCATCTCCCTATCAACTCTTGCCCAGATCCAAGGCTTGCTTGTCGAGGTTCCGGGCGGTTTGCAAGGACGCCAGATTCGCCTCGTAGCTCCGGGCCGCGTTGAGCATGTCGGTCATCTCCTCCACGAGGTTGATGTTCGGCATGGACACGTAGCCCTGCTCGTCGGCGTCGGGATGGCCGGGGTCGTAAACCCACAGCGGCTCCCGATCGGCTCCTTTCACCTGCTCGACCCGAACGGCATACAGTTTGCGTTGCTGGTCCAATTCGACCTCGAACTCGTTCCCGACGGGAACCGCGGTCAGAATCGGCACCTGGCGCTGGTACGGTTTGCCGTTCGGACCATGGGTAGTCTGGATGTTAGCCAGGTTCGCGCTGATGACCTGCATGCGGATTCGCTGCGCCTGCAAGCCACTTGCCGCGATGGCCGTTACATTCACCCCCATGTCCTTCTCCTTTTGGGTGCACAGAAAATACGTCCGTCTGGTACCCAGAAGTAGCAAACCGGATGCCAACCCCATCGACCCGAACAAAATGGCGATATCTCTTTGAATATACTGTATATTTCTAAAACCACCCGCTCCCCGCGGAGCCGAATGGCCGGAAAATATTTCCGCTTAATCGGCAGCATTGGGCCCTCCCTTGGGCACATCGAAGCCTTCCAGGGCGTATTCCTTCAGCTTGTTGCGCAGGGTCCGGATACTGATGCCCAGCACCTCGGCGGTCTGGGTCCGGTTGCCCCCCAGTTCGGCCAGGGTCGCCAGGATGGTCCGCCGCTCGATTTCGCGCAGGTTGCGGGAATCCCCGTTGGTCGCCGGCAGGCCGGGTTCGACCTCGCGGCCGCCGATCGCGCCGTCGAGCACCAGGTCGCCCAGGTCGATCAGCCGTTCGCCGGCCAGCAGCGCCGCCCGCTCCATGACGTTGCGCAATTCGCGGACGTTGCCCTTCCAGGGATTGGCCAGCAGCATCTGCCGCGCGGCGGGCGTGATCCCGGCGGCGGAGAAAAGTTCGAGGTAAAAATCGGTGAGGGCGACGACGTCCTCGGGGCGTTCGCGCAGTGGCGGCAGTTCGAGCGGGATGACGGCCAGCCGGTAGTAGAGATCCTCGCGGAATTCGCCGGCCTCGACCTTCTTACGCAGATCGGCGTTGGTGGTGGCGATGACCCGGATGTTGATCGGCAGCGGCATCGCCCCGCCGACGCGGTCGATTTTGCGCTCTTGCAGGGCCCGGAGCAGCTTGGCTTGCAGCGACAGCGACATTTCGCCGATTTCGTCGAGCAGAATGGTGCCGAAATTGGCCAGTTCGAACTTGCCGACCTTCTTCTGCGTGGCGCCGGTGAACGACCCCTTCTCGTGGCCGAACAGTTCGGATTCCAGCAATTGCTCGGGCAGCGCGGCGCAATTGACCGCCACGAACGGTCCGCGGAAACGCGGGCTTTCGGCATGAATCAGCCGGGCGACCAGCTCCTTGCCGGTGCCGGACTCGCCGCAGATCAGGATCGTCGCGTCGGCCTTGGCGACCTTGGCGGCGATGACCAGCAGTTTTTGCAGGCGCGGGTTGCGGGTGATGATCGGCATCGCGCCGTCCTCGGCCACCACCGCCTGCGGCACGGAAAATTTCGCGTCCAGCACGTCGGTGACCGCTTTTTCCAGCACTTCGACGCTGAACGGCTTGACGATGTAGTCGGAGGCGCCGTTCTTCATCGCCTCGACCGCGCCGCCGATGGTGCCGAAGCCGGTGATGATCAGGATCGGCAGATCGGCGTTGCGCTGCCGCGTCTTGAGCAACAAAGTCATGCCGTCCATCCGCGGCATTTTCACGTCGGTGACCATCAGCCGGTACGCCCGCCGGTCCAGCAATTCCAGGGCCATCTGGCCGTCGACCGCTAAATCCACGCCGAAACCCATGCGGCCCAGCGACAGGCCGAGGGCCTCCCGCATATCGGCATCGTCATCGACCACCAAGACCCACGCTTTTTCTGCCGTCATTGTTCGTTAACCCGGTATCGTTATGGTGAATGTGGCCCCCTGGCCTTCCACGCTGTCGACCTCGATCGCGCCGTTGTGCGCCTTGACGATATTGTGCACCAGCGCCAGCCCCAGGCCGGTGCCGCGCTCCTTCGTGGTGAAAAACGGATTGAAAATCCGTTCGCGCACCGCGACGGAAATGCCCGGCCCGGTATCGCTGACCGCCACCCGCCACCACGGCGCCTCGCCGGCGGCCGCGCGACAAGCCGCGATCCGCAACACGCCGCCGCTCTTCATCGCCTGCACGGCGTTGATCATCAGGTTCAGCATCGCCTGCCGCCACAGCTCGGGATCGACGTAGACGACCTCGGCGCCCGGCTGCAGATCGACGATCACCTCGACCCCGTGCCGCGCGAATTGCTGATCCAGATCGGCGACGGCGTCGGCCATCAACCGCTGAAAATCGACCGGCTGAATCACCGGATCGGCGCCCTTGGCGAACGACAGCAGGTTCCCGATGATCAGGTTCAGGCTCTTGATGCCCTGCTGCACCTTGCCGGCCAATTCGGCCTTGTCAGGCAGATCCTGCAGATCGCGCTTGAGCAGCGACGCGAACAATTCGATGCTGCCCATCGGGTTGCGGATCTGGTGCACGATCTGCACCGCCATCTCGCCCATCGCCGCCAGGCGCTGGTTGCGTTCGGCCGCCTGCCGCCGCTGCACCGTTTCGGTGACGTCGTCGGCCAACAGAATCCGGCCTTCGCCCGCGCCGACCCCGCGCATCGGGTGGGTGGAAACGCGTAACACCCGGCCGGTGGGATCGTCGGGATCGCCGATTTCCGTTTCGGCCAGCAGCGTCGCGTGGTTGCGCAAAACCTCCAGGCCGGACAGATCGCGGAAGCGAACCGCGAACAACTCCACCATGGTCATGCCGGCGGCCTGGGACTCGTCGATCCCGAACAGTTCCTCGCCGGATTGATTCAGGCGGGCCAGCCGGCCTTGTTCGTCGAACACCGCGACCGCGACGCCCAGGCTGGCCAGGACGTCGGCCAGTTGCCCGCGCGCCCGTTCGGTAGCCACCAACTGCGCCGAAAGCTCCCGGTTTTTTTCCTCCAATTCGAGATTGAGCATCTCGACCTTGGCCTGCAGTTCGCCGTAAGCCTTCTCCATCGCCTTGCTGGTGAGCATGAACTGCTCGAAGGCTTCCTGCAGCAGGTGCGGATCCACCTGTTCCTCGGGACGAACTTTCAGCAACGGCTTCTCCGTCACGGCAACGTCTCCCACGCGGGTTCGTCGCCGAACCGTTTTTCGTTGACTTCCAGCCACTGCAAATGACGGTTCAGATTCCAGGCGGCGGCCGGCCAGAAATCCGCCGGCGGCGTCGTTTCCGGTTTGGCGTCCGGGCCCGGAAGAATGCTGGTGCCATCGGACAGCAAGATCTGGGCGAGGCGCCAGCGCGCCAGGGAAAGCCAGTACGGCCGCGCCGGCCTTTCCAGCAACGCCTGGAAAGCGTTTTTCGCGTCGCCGTTTCGTTGGGTCCGGTACAAAGCGTCTCCCAGGGCGAAAAGCGCCTGATCCTGCCATTCCCGTACCGGTTGCGCCTCGGTGACGGGCCCCAGCAGTTTCAAGGCGCTGGTCAGGCGATCGGCGGCGGCCTGCGGTTCGTTCCGCGCCAGCAGCAGCGATCCGGCCATCAATTCCAGGCGCCCTTCCTCTATTGTATCACTCGCGTCGACGCGGGCCAAAACCAGTTGTTCCAACGCCTGCTTCGGCCGGTCGAGATCCTTGGCGATTTGCGCGCTCAGCACCCGGCCCTCGTAACGCAATGGATCGGGACCGGATTTTTTCTTGCCCGCCCCCGCGGGGCTGGGCAGTCCGGTCAGTTTGTCGAGGTACTTTTGCGCGGCGGCCAGATCGTTGCGCAAGTATTCGGCCAGGGCGGCGTAGAACGCGGACTGGCGCGGATACCGATCGGCGAGTGGCGTCTTGGTGGCCAGTTCGAGCAGCGTGTCGGGTTGCAGGTTTTCGTAAAACAATTGCGCCAACTGGTCGTAGGTGGCCGGCGGCAGCGCGGAAAGCGCCAGGTATTTGCGGTACTGGTTGAAGACCTGGGCGACCAGCATGGGATTGTCGGTGTTGCCGGCGACGAATTGCGCGAAGGCTTTGAGGATGTGCTCGACGGCGCGCGTCGCGTTGCCGAGGTTCAGCGGGGTGTCGTAGATGCCGGCGCCCAGCACGATCGTCGTCAGCGGCTCCCCGGTCCGCAGGTAGTATTCCGCCAGTAGGAGCGCCGCTTCCTGGCTCAAATCGGGCGAAGCATTCTGGTTGTAAACGGTCAGCAGCAGCTTTTCGGTGATGGGGTCCGCCGAATCCGGGAAGGCCTGCAGGCGGATTTTGGCCAGTTCCAATTCCGCGTGCAGCCCCGCCGGATGGTCGCGGTACTGGCTGATCAGGTAACGGTAGCCGATGACGGCGTCGCCGTAATTCTGCTGCGTGCGGGCGATTTCGGCGAGGTAGAACACCGCCAGCGGCCGATCCTCGCCCAGCGGATAATCCTGCAGATAGGCGAGCGCGGCGTCGCCGGCGAGGTTGAAATCTCCGGCGGCGTACATCGTCTCGGCATAGGCGAAAAGTTCGAACTCGACCAACAGCGACCGGTCCTCCGGCCATTTGACCACGCTACGGAAATCGGCGACGGCCTCGGCGTCCCGTCCCAGGCGATGGCGGGCGATGCCGAGGCACAGCGCGGCATGGAACCGCACCTGGGCGTCTTTCGATTTGGCGAGCACTTCCTTGGCCTGGGATTCGGTGTCCTCCAGGAGGTTTTCGCGCAGGCTGACCATGATCAACCCGAGTTGCGCCTTGTCGGCCAGCGGATCGTTGGGATACCAATCGACCAAAAGGCCGTAATGCGCGATCGCCTCCGAAGCGAAGCCCTGGCGATCGTAAATGGTCGCCAGGCGAAAGGCGACGAGCGGTTGGTTTTCGTCGAGCGGATAGCGCCGCATCAGGCGCTCCAAGATCGGCTTGGCCATTTTGTACTGCACCGCCGGATCGTTGATGCCCAGACGGAAATACAGCTCGGCGATCAGCAACTGGTATTCCGGCAGGTCCCACAGCGCCGGCGCGCGAATGCCCATCAGGTAGGCGTCGTGAATGCCTTCGACCAGTTGATTGTTTTCGATCAAAACGATGATGCGCTCGAAGCCCAATTCGCGCAGCGTCGGCGCGTCCTTGGTGTTCAACTGGATCGGATGGGAAACAATTTCGAAGGGCAGCAATTCGCGGGGGGCCGGCAAGGAATAAGGCGCGGCTTGGGCCCAAGCCGCCGCGAGAAGGGCCAGCAGCACCAGAAAAATCGTTTCGGGCAGACGTGTCTTCATCGCATGTTTGTATCGGACACCCTTTCAGAACAGATGACAAGCAAGGCTCATGCCGAAGTTATTCATTTTCAACCCATTGTTTTAATTGGCTTTTTTTGCAACTAAATCGACTGCCAGACCAGGGTCGTCAACATTTTGGCGAAAACTAGACAATTAGGCAATCGGCGCAAGACAATTTTTGACACCCGGAGGCGTTCGGCCAGCAATCCCTTTCGGCAACCGAGAAATGGCCACAACGAAAAAATTTTTATGCAGTTGCAGCGGGAATTGGCGGAACAGCCATCGACGCCGGAGCGATCATCCGAACTCGGCCATCATGCCCTTTTTTTTCAATTTTTCGACGAGGGTGGTGCGCTTGAGGCCGAGGAGTTGGGCGGCCAGGTTTTTGTTGCCGCGCGCCTTGGACATGGCGGTGACGATCAGCCGGTTCTCGAATTCCTCGACCATGCGGTTGAATTCGATGCCGTCGTCGGGGATTTCCAGGGCGTCGCCCGCCACCTTGACCTTGCCGTTCAGGAATTTTTCGGGCAGGTCGTCGAGGGTGAGGCGCTCGTTCTCGGCCAAAATCACCAGGCGTTCGATCAGGTTTTCGAGTTCGCGCACGTTACCCGGCCATTCGTACCGCGTCAGGGCGTCCAGGACGTCCGGCCCGAGCGGCTTCAGCTTCCGCTTTTTCGCCTTGCAGAAATTTTCGAGGAAGTAGTTGGCCAGCAGCGGGATGTCCTCGGCGCGTTCGCGCAACGGCGGAATGAACACCGGGATGACCGAGAGGCGGTAGAACAGGTCTTCGCGGAATTTGCCCTGCGCGACGAGGTCTTCGAGCTTGCGGTTGGTCGCGGCGATGATGCGCACGTCGACCTTTTTGGTTTTGGTGGAGCCGACCGGCTCGAATTCGTGCTCTTGAATGACCCGCAGCATCTTTACCTGCAGGGCCGGGCTCATGTCGCCGATTTCGTCGAGGAACAGCGTGCCGCCGTTGGCCGCCTCGAACCGCCCGATGCGGTTGGTGGTGGCGCCAGTGAACGATCCCTTCAGGTGGCCGAACAATTCGGATTCGAGCAGCGTCTCGGGAATCGCGCCGCAATTGACCGGAATCAGGTAGCGTTCGCGGCGCTTGGAATTGTAGTGCAGCGCGCGGGCGATCAGCTCCTTGCCGGTGCCCGATTCGCCTTCGATCAGCACCGTGGAGTCGGAATCGGCCACCTTTTCGATCAGGCGGAACACCTCCTGAATCGGCTTGGAATCGCCGACGATGTTCTCGAAGCGGTACTTCTGGCGGAGCTGTCCCTTGAGGCTGACGTTTTCGCTGACCAGGTTGCGATATTGCAGCGCGCGGTGAATGACGATCAGCAGTTCGTCGAAGCGGATCGGGCGCGACACGTAATCGAACGCGCCCCACCGCATCGCCTCCACCGCCTCTTCCACCGAGCCGTCGTTGGCGATCATCACGCCCATCGTGCGCGGCGAGGCGGCGCGGATTTCGCGCAGCAGGCTCAGGCCGTCCACCGCCGGCGAATTCAATTCGGCGATCACCAGGTCGAACGGCTCGTTCTGAAAGGTTTCCAGGCCCGCCGCGCCGTTGTCGGCGACGCTGACGCGAAAGCCCTTCGCGCTCAGCCGGCGTTGCAATTCCTGGCGGGAATCCGTCGCCTGGTCGATGAGTAAAATGCCGGAACCGTCGAAGCGCTCGTCGGCCATTAACGCTTTTTCTCCTCGCCGGCGCCGCCTAGCGGCTTTTTCGGGGCGACGGGATCGATCTCATGGGTGCGCCGCAGCATCATGCGCTGAACCTCGAAAATCCGCTTGACGAGCCGGTCCTTGTCCTCGGGGTCCATGTCGATGAAGCGGGCCGCGACGACATACGGCGCATCCACGCCGAGCGCGGGATCCGGCACGTCCGACCGGACGGCCTCGGCCAGGCAGATGATGGCGCGCGGCGGCATGGTCTGCATGAGGATTTCCAGGCGCAGCAGAGCGCCGGGTTTTATTTCCTCTTTGTAGGGCACCAGGATGCCGCCGGCGCTGATGTTGACCAGTTGCGGCGCGCCCCACTTGGCTTCCATATCTTTTTGGGCCAGGTACATCATCAAGGCGTCGAGCTTCGCCTCGATCGCCGATAGCCGCCCCATGACCTGGGTGTTGGGGATGTCGAAACGGTTTTTCATTTCCCGATCGATCCGTTGCGCGTGCTGTAGCGGCTCGTCCAGGTTGGTGGTCAGGCGTTCCAAGGCGATGCGATCCAACAACGCTTGTTTGGCCTTTTCGTCGACCGGCACGACTCGTAGGCGAACCATGTCGCGAACGCGAACATCTTGCCGATCCGGCTTCTGTTCCTGGAGATTGCTACCGGCCATGGTAACCTCGCACAATCGTAGAGGGTGGAAAGTTCGCGTTTAAATTATCAAAGTGACGAAAGTTTGACAAGCGAAAACCGTCCATGCTTCAACTTGTTGGCGGTTTCCCAACTTCGCGTAGGCACTTTTGCCTGATAACAAACGTTTACATCGTCAACATTTTGGCAACCTTTTGCGGTTTTTTTTAAAAGTGGCTTGACTCTCGGCAAGAATGTAGTAATATATATAATACGATACATAAGCGGCCGGTAAGCCGCCGTGAAAAGGGGCATGAATGAACACCGATCTGGTTTTGTTGACCGATTCCGCCCGCGCCGAATTGAAAAAAATCGCCACGGCGCCCGAGCATCACGACAAGGTCGTCCGCCTGATTTTCGCCGGCTGGGGCTGAGGCGGGCCCAAACTGGGCCTGGCTCTGGACGAGCCGAACGACAAGGAAATCCTCTACTTCGAAGAAGGCCTGACCATCGTCGGCGACGGCCGCGTCCGGCAGCAAATCAACATGAGCGGCAGCGTCCGCATCGATCATCTGTCGGATCTGCATCGCGGCACGGGCTTTCTGATTTCCATGGGCGACGATTCCGGTTCCTGCGATTGTTGATCGTCCGCCTCCCGCAATTTCCACTATAGGCACATCGCCACTTTTCTATTAAGCTACGGCTCGCCGAACAGGTTTATTCGCATTGGTCCGGCGAAAGGATCTCCCCGATGAAACAGAAGCTTTTCCTCTATTGCCTGCTGGCGCTGCTCGGCGGCCTGTTCTCACTCGCCGCCGGTTGCGGCAACGGCGATGACGACGACAACGACGACGAGGCGACGGACGACGACACCGGCGGCGACGACGACGATGACGACGACAACGATGATTCCGGAGACGATGATGACGATAACGACGACAACGACGACTCCGGGGACGACGACGATGACGACGATGACGACGACAACGACGACGACACCACCCCCGCCTGCGATTACGACGCCTACAATCCGCTGATCGACGCGGGCAAGGCCTTCCTGGCGGAACGCGACGCCAACTCGGCCTACGATCAGTTTTTCGACGCGCAACTGCTCTGCCCGGGCGAGCCCGCGGGCCAGGTCGGCATTCTGTTGTCCGACACCCAGTGGACGCTAGGCTGGTATCAGACGCTGTACGAATCGCTGGTCGGCTTCGATCCGTCGCCGAAGGAAAAAAGTTTCGCGACCAATTTCCAACACATGATCCGCGATCATTTTCTGCCGGTGAACGAGGAGATGATGGCCCTGATCGACGACCTGTCGGCCAACCATCCCGAGGTGGAGTTCGAAATCGAAACCCTGCCCCTGTGGACGACGGACGACGTCGTCACCCTGGACCTCGGCGGCCAATGGGACGCGGCGGATTTGCTGAACCTGCGCGCCCTGACTCAGTTGTCGAGCGGGTTGGAGCGCTTTTTGCTGGCCTTCGATCTGACCTTCAATTACAACACCTACGCGTTCTGGGCGTTTCCCGCGTCGGGCGCGCCGATGGATGAACTCATCCACGCGATCACCGGGCTGATCATCGCCCTGATCGAAGACCCCGATTACCCGAATCTCCTGCAATTCCTCGACGGCGGCGAAAGCGACCTGTCGCAATCCGGTGTGCAATTCGGCTTCGGTTGCCTGGACGCCGGCGACGCCTTCGCGGCCATCCGCGCGGAAACCGACGATCAGACCGACGACGTCTTCGGCTACTACGACGAAAACGCCAACGGCCAATGGGACGAAGGGGAAAATTACACGCTGCCGATGCTCGGCCCGTTGGACGACGAGACCGAGTTCGTGCTCGAGGAATTTCTGGCGCTGCTGGCCGATCTGGGCCCCGCCCTGCTCGACTCCGGGCCGGAAGATCTGCGGCCGGCCCTGCCGGATTGGCTGCCGTTGTCGGACCTGAACGTGATTCTGGATTTGTTCGGCGCCGGCTTCGAACTGCCGGGCATCCCGATTCCGGTCGGCCGCTGGTTCTACAACCCCGCCGCGGACGGCATCCGTTCGCTGGTCTACACCGTGGCGCAATATCTCTACGATGCCACCGCGCCCGATCGGCTGGAGGTGCAGCCATGAAACGCCATGCCTGTCTGATTTTCCTGTCGCTTGTGTTGCTCGTATTCGTCGGCTGCAACACCGCTTCGACTTCCGGCGGTTCGACCGCGTTCAGCGATCAGGACGGCGTCGCCGCTGGTGACGACGACGGTCCGGGAGCGCCGGCCGGCGCGACCGCCGGCGACCGGGACGACGACTCGAACGACGGCGGCCACGGCGATCGCGACTGCGAACCCGTCGCCCCGCCCGTCTGGCCGGAACCCGACATCGAGGACCCGGCGGTCGTTTCCTTCGACGAGGATCTGTTCTTCACCATCGACGGGCAGCGCTTCTTCCCGCTCGGCTTTTACGGCGTGCCGCAGGACCCCGATTCGCTCGCCCAATACAAGAGCGAAGGCTTCAACCTGGCGCTGACGGGTCCGGGTTGCTGCGGCGGCGGCACGGGACCACAGGTGGACTTCCTGCGCACGGCGCAGGAACAGGGCGTGTTCATCGTCACGCATCCCTGGTCCGATCCGAACGACGTGCTCAATCGGCCGGAAGAGGAACTGGCGGCGGAACTGGCCGACCGCACGGCGATCGGCAGCCTGTTCGGCTGGTACACGTTCGACGAGCCGGCGCTCTGGCGGCCGTCGAAAGAGCTGACGTCGCGGATGCACGAAGTGCTGACGACCTATTCGCCGACCAATCCCGACGGCCTCGTCGAGCAGACGATGGACGACTTCAACCTGTACGAGGACGACTGCTCGTTCTTCATGATCGATCCCTACCCAGTGCCGAAAATGTTCATCACCAACGTCAAGGATGGGATGAAGGAAGCGATCGAGGCGACCGAGGGCGAAAAGCCGATCGTCGGCGTCACGCAGGCGTTCAGTTGGGATTGGATTTACGGCAACTACGACCAGCCGTTCCGGCCCACCGGGCTCGAGGTCCGCAACATGACCTGGCAGTTCATCATCATGGGCGCGCGCGGCCTGATCCCCTTCATTTACGCCACCGACTACTCCATTCACGCCGTCCCGGAAATCTGGGAAGCGTACCTGGACGTGATCGCGGAAATCAACGAACTGATGAGCGTCGTGCTGGCCGACGACGCGGCGATCGACCTGGCCGCCGAAACGACCTTCCCGACCACCTTCGATTACCTGGTCAAGCAAAACGAAACCGCCACCTGGGTGTTCTCGGTTTCGACGAACGACCACTCGCTTTACGTCACCTTCGATTTGAACGCGATCGGCGACGATCTGTGCGTGGTCGATTACACCACCGGCGAAATCTTCACCCCGGGCGGCGACGGCAAGGTGACCGTCCCTTACGCGCGGTTGCAGGTGCGTTTGCTGGAAGTGCGTGAAAATTAGCCGGCCTCGCCGGCCGAGGGAGAACTCCATGAACCAGCGGCTTCTTTTTATCGTCCTGGCTTTGCTTTTGCTCTGCCTGCCCGCCTGTTCCACGAACGACGACGACGACGATTCCGCCGACGGCGCGGCCGATGACGACGACGATTCCGGCGGCGAACCGGACGACGACAACGACAGCGCGGACGACGACGACGCGTCGCCCGCCGACGATGACGACGACGACACCACGCCGGGCGAATGGCCGGGCGATCCCTGGTACGGCTGCACCGACGAGGACATCCCGGCGGACGCGACGGTCGTGACGGCCTTCGATCTGGCCGATCAATACTACGACGGCGCGGACGACCGGCGGACCATCGAGGCGGCGGTGGAATTTCCCGCGGCCGCCGATTGGTCGCAGGTGACGCTGCGCCTAGAGTTGTCGTGCCCGGCCGACGGCGATTGCGACAATTGGGACCGGTTCGCCAATCTGTCGTTGGTGGAAAACGCCGGCGCCAAGGACGAGACGGCCTTCGAGCTTTGGCGGTATATCACGCCGTATAACGTCGGCATGTGCATGCTGGGCGACATCACGCCTTTCGCGGCCAAACTGACGGGCACGAAAACCATCCGCTCGTTCGTCGACACCTGGGTCGGTCCGAACTCGTCGGGCAACGGCCACGGCTGGCGCGTCACGGCCAAGTTCATCTTTCATCCGGCCGTCAAATCAGAAGTGCCGGATCAAATCGTCAACGTCTGGCCCTATCATTCGATCGAGGTCGGCAACCCCGACAACCCGATCGACACCCAGATCGGCGAACAGAATCTCGCGCTGCCGGCGACGCTCTCGCGGGCCGAATTGCGGGTGCTGGTGACCGGCCACGGCCAGGGCAACCGCGACAATTGCGCGGAATTCTGCCACCTGCAGCAGGTCATCCAGGTCAACGGCCAGTCGTTTCCCTTCGATCCCTGGCGCAGCGATTGCGGCTTCAATCCGCTCGGTCCCGAGCAAAGCGGCACCTGGAAGTACCAGCGCAACGGCTGGTGCCCCGGCGCGGTGGTGATTCCGCAGGTCATCGACGTGCTCGCGGCCCTCACCGCGGGAACCGACAACACCTTCGCCTATCAGGTCTGGAACGAGGAAAGCGCGCTGTACGAAAACACCTGCCGGCCCGGCGCGGGCGACGAGAACAACGTTTGCACCGAATGCGCCTTCAGCAGCGATCCGGGCAATTGCGATTACGACGGCGGCATGCACACCATGCCGGTCGATAACCTGACGGTGCAGCTTCTGCTTTGGGAGTAGCGCAGCCATGACGAAAGTACATTGGTCGATCTTCGCACTGCTGCTTTTCTTGTCCGGCCTCGCCGCCTGCGGCGCGAATGACGACGATGACCCCGGATCAGGTCCGGGGCAGGCTCAAGATGATGACGATGATGATTCAACCGCCGACGATGCCGGCGACGATGACGACGACGTGACGCCGCCGGCCATCGATTGGGGAAGCTGCCCCGACTACATCCAACTCGACGCCACCATGGACGCCGAATGCGCGACCGCGCGGTTGCCGCTTGATTACGAAAAGAAAAACAGCAAGACCATTCCCGTTTTCCTGTATCGCGTTTCCGGTTCGGCCGCGACGAAACGGGGGCAAGTCTGGTTCTTACAGGGCGGCCCCGGCGGCAGCGGCGCCGATTTCGCCCAGTTGTTCCAGGTGTACGCCGCGGTTTACCCCGACCTGGATTTCTATTCGCTCGATCACCGCGGTGTCGGCAACTCGGCGCGCCTCACCTGCCCGCAGGAAGAAGTCGAGCCGTTCGATTACCAGGGCTGCGCGGCCTCGCTGCGCGACCAATGGGGCGACGACCTGATGGCCTTCAGCACGACGAATGCCGCTTACGACGTCAGCGTGCTGATCGAGGCCGTCCGCGAGTCAGGCGTGCCGGTTTACGTCTACGGCGGATCCTACGGCACCTATTGGTTGCAACGACTGCTGCAACTTTCGCCGCAACGGATCGACGGCGCGATTCTGGATTCCATCTGCTCGCCGGGTTTCACCAAACTGGACGAATACGACCCGCACTTCAACGAAATCGGCCACCAGATCATGGACACCTGCGCCACGGACGCGACCTGCGCCGAAAAACTGGGAACGATCGATGCGGATCCCTGGACCGCGCTCGGCAAGGTGTACGAAAAAATCGACGCCGGCGACCTCTGCCTCGCACTCGGCGATGTCGACCGGACCTTGCTGCGCGAAGGCCTGGGATTGTTGGAAACCGACTACTTTCTGCGCGTGGTGATCCCCTCGGTGATTTACCGGCTCAACCGTTGCGCCCCGAAAGACGTGCTGGCCTTGAACAATCTGCTGACGATTCTGGAGGGGAAAAAGAAAATCATCACCGATCCCGACAAGCTGGCCAGCGATTACACGCTGGGTACCAGCATCATTCTGGCGGAGTTGTACGGCGACACGACCTATGCCGAGGCGCTGAACTTCGTCAATCAGGCTTATTTTTCGGTCGATGCCGGCCTCCTCATCGGCGAAATTTTCGATTGGGGGCAGTGGCCGATCTATCCGGACGACGGCTATATGAACCGCTGGGCCGACACCGACGTGCCGCTGCTGATGCTGAACGGCGATTTCGATCCCCAGACCACCCTGTCGATGGCGACGCCGGCCGGAGAACACTTTACCGGATCGGCGCAAACCTTCGTCACGGTCCCCTATTCGCCGCACGGCGTCATCACGGGTTCGCCGACTCCGACCGCCATCGCGGCCTACTTTGAAAACGACCTCGAAACGTTTCTCACTTCAACCTGCGGCGCGCAAATGATTTTCGATTTCCTGGCCGACCCGACCGGGCCGGTGGATACCGAATGTCTGGCCGCGATTCCGCCGTTGGAGTTCAGCGGCGATTCGCTGGTCAATCAATACATGAGCCTGGCGCTGTACGGCACCACCGACATGTGGGAAGGAATTCCGGCCGGCAAGCGCACGGCGGTTCCCCATTTTCTTCCCAATCCCTTCGCGCCTCGCCGGTGGCGCTGAAATCGCTCAACCCGGGCCGTTTTTGAACAACCGCGCGGTGATGGCGGTTGCCGAAAAATGAAGCCGACACAAATATTCGATTGTTTTCTCCCTCAAAAGTAGTACAAATATTCCCAATCCTACAGAAAACAACCCGGGTTCATGTACAAAACGAGGAGGAGGTTTGTACGATGAAATCATTTAAATTTTTCTTTTTCCTGTTTCTGTTGACCGGCATTCTCATCGCCTTCAGTTGCTCGGGCGACGACGATGACGACGACAACGACGATAACAACGACGATAACGACGACAACGGCGATGACGATGTGGCCGACGACGACGCGGCGGACGACGATTCCGGCGACGACGACAACGATTCGAGCGATGACGACGATTCCAGCGACGACGACAATGACTCGGGCGACGACGACGACGATTCGGGCGATGACGACGACGACAACACTCCCGGCACCGCCGACTTGATCGAAAACGGCGGATTTGAAACCGGTGACGCCACTGGTTGGACCGGCGAATGGCCCTACGATGAATTGGTTCACTCCGAGGATCTCGGCGACGACGATACGTCTCCCGACACGACCTGGTACATTCTTCCCCACACCGGGTCGTACGCGGTCTGGTTCGGCCAGACCCATTCGCAGCACACCGCCTGGTTGGGACAGACGGTAACGGTGCCCAACGACATCACGACGGCCGAAGTCCGCGCCTGGCACTATTTGTACAAATTCGGCTCCTGCTCTTTCACCTTGACCCTCAAGCTGGTGAATCCGAACAATCCCAACAATGTCCTGCTCGACCTCGGCTCGTGGACGCAGGCGGATGCCTCGTTCATCGCCAACTACAAGGAATTCATGCACCAACTGTCCACCGCCGAACTGTCGAGCCTGCAGGGCGAAGAGGTCATGTTGCGGTACGAATATACGGGCCAGGGCGCGTTGATCTCCGGCTGCTATGTGTACCTGGACGACGTCAGTTTCGACGCAACCTGGTAAAACGGATTTCGTCAACGATATTGACTGGTCGGGCGCGGTGGAACATTCGCCGCGCCCTTCTGATTTCAGGCGGTTCCCGACCGGTTTTGCTTTGACCTTTCCCTAAAAAAGTCAGATAATTTTGCCATCTCAAGCAAAATCCGAATTTTAGAGAGGAGTGGGCAGATGAATCCAAGGTATTTGTGGATACTAACGATTTTTGCGCTCTTCTTCGCCGCGATCGCGCTCAATTGCTCCAGTTCGGGCGATGACGACGACAATGACGATAACGACGACAACAACGACGGCGCCGACGACGACACCTCGGACGACGATGCCGGGACCGACGACGACGACAACGACGATAACGACAATGACACCGGCGATGACGACGACAATGACGACGCCTCGCCCGGCTCCGGCGATCTGATCCAGAACGGCGGATTCGAGACCGGCGACACCACCAACTGGGACGGCGAATGGCCCTACGACCAGTTGGTCTATTCCGAAAACCCCGACGACGACACCTCGCCCGACGACGACGAATGGTACGTGACGCCGCACAGCGGCGCTTACGCGGCCTGGTTCGGCCAGACCTTCCAGCAGCATACCGCCTGGTTGGGACAAACGGTGTCGATTCCCGAATCGCTGTCCGCCGGAACGATCGACTTCTGGTACTACATGTCCAAGTTCGGTTCCTGCACGTTTACCTTCACCGCCCGGGTCGTCGAGGCGGCCAATCCCGACAACACGTTGATCGACTTGGGCACCTGGACCGAGGCGGACGCCGCGTTCCTCGCCAAATACAAGGAACTGAACCGCGTGCTGACCACCGATGAAATGTCGGCGCTGCAAGGCGAGAATGCCGTCCTGCGCTTCGATTACACGGGATCGGGCGCCTTGATTTCGGCCTGCTATATTTACCTGGACGACGTCAGCCTCCAGGCGACCTGGTAATAAACAAACCGGCACCGACGAACGGGGAGAACACCGCATGGTTTTCTCCCCGTTTTCTTTCTCGTCAAGACTTTTTATTCCTGCGAAGACCGATTCATCGAAATCAAAGCCCAGTTGCCGGAGCCGGATTGCGCCTGACGTTCGGTCGCGCGCCTGCCGCCTTTTGACCTTTACCGGAAAATTTCCGATAATCCCCTCGTCTCACCTACCAACGGAAGAAAAGAGGAGTGCGCCGATGAATCCAAGATATTTGTGGATGCTGGCTGTTTTTGCGCTCATTTTCCCGCTGCTTGCGCTGGGTTGCGCTAGTTCGGACGACGATGACGACGACAGCAACAACCTGCCCCCTTATGGGGACGACGACGATAACGACGATACCGCCGATGACGACGACGACAACGACGACAACGATGACAACGACGACAACGACGACAACGACGACAACGACGACGACACCACGCCGCCCGACAACGATACCGAGTACGATCCGCTGTCCTGCGCCCTGCCCGATCCGGAAGGCATCGGCAACGATTTGACGATTGGCGGCGGCCCGGTGACCACGACGATCACCGTGTACGTTTACGACGACAAGACCTGCGCACCGCTCGAAAACGCCTCGGTTATTTACGGCGGCGCCCACCTGACGGATGCCGACGGCAAGGTGGTCCTGACGGTGGCCAAGGATCAGGCGCTGGTCAGCGCGTACAAAACCGGCTATCAGTCCTGGTCCTATCAGGCCGATGCCGCGGTGATGTATTTCCGCCTGCGGCCCTCGACCTACGGTTACACCTACAACAACACCACCCAGGGCGTTTATACGCTGGACGACACGCCGCTCGCCCTGGACAACCCGACGATCAACAACCTCGGCGAGCTGATCGGCCTGATCAACAACCCGCTCTACATCGGCATCACCCTGCCGAATTTCTCGCGCCAGACCTGGTTGCAGACCGATCTCTCCGGTGTGCTGACCGAGCAGACCTACCAGATCGACATCGATCTGCCCGACGCCGGGTATTACCTGCTTCTCTATCACAACGTGTTCCTGCCGGAACTGGACATCAACAACGTCATGGGCATCACGGTCGCCTGCCCGGATCATCCCTATTACCAGATGCCGATTCGCTCCGACGCGACCGAGCTGCCGTACGCCGGGATCGTCGGCGAACTCGACCTGGGCGCGATTCTCGACCTGCAGACCCTGACCGACCTGCTGACCGCGATCATCAACGGCGAGGACATCACCACCGTGCTGTTGACGCTCGTCGGGCCGCTGCTGCAGGACGGCTTCACCCTGCCCTACGTCGGCGCCGAACCCGCCTGGGATACGACCGGCGCGCCGGACCTGGCCATGGTGGAAGTCGGGGCCGAGAAAGAATCGTTCGACGTCACGATCACCAATCCGGACGCCGGGGCGGATTATCTCGGCGCATTGATTGCCGAGATTCCCAATCGGACGCTCATTCCGATGGATCTCAACCTCGCCGACGCCGGCTCGCTGACGCTGGATTACGCCGACATCACCGATGCCGATTACGCCCTGACCATGGTAAAGACCAACTTCCTGGATTCCACCTTCGAATCCAGCGATTTCTCCCTCGCGCTTAAATACGGTTGGTTCGCCGACACCTGGGCCGACGGCGCGACCTTTGACGATGCCGATTTCCTGCCCTACTTCGACAGCGCGAATACCAGCTACACCCCCGGCACGCACACCGTGGCTTGGGAAATGGAAGGCGGCAAGGCGACGCCCGACCTGTACTACGTCTACATCCTGCCGGCCTGCATCGATTCCGGTTGTCCTACGATCATGGCCGTGGTGCCCGGCACCGCCACCGGCTTTACGGTGCCGTCCGAAATTTCCTACACCGGTTCGGCGGAAGACATCGTGGTTGTCGCGGCGATCGACCTGCCCGACGGCGTGACCATCGACGAGTACAACCCGACCAAGTTCCTCGGCTACGACAACTCGGCCATCTCGATCTGGATGAACTACAACCTGGTCGACCTGCTGATGTACCTCTTCGATCAAAACGTCGTGAAAAAATAAAAACGGCGCGGTTGGACGAGCCCGCCCCCCGCAAGGGGCGGGCTTTTTTATCGATCATTCCGGCCCTACAATACGGCCGAATTTCTCCTGATCCGGACGGAGGTGAACGGTAATGAAGCGCCTGGCGCAAATCCTGGTGATCGCCCTCCTGCCGCTGCTCGGCTGGACCTTCGCGGCGCGCGCGGAAAACGAATACCCGCTCATCTCGACCGACCTTTATCTGCAGATGCTTTACGTCAAACAGGAAAATTTCCGCGTGGAAAACGGCATTTTCGGCAGCTCGTACGCCGAAGCCGGCGGCAACTTCAACAGCCAACTCGACCAGGAAGCCTATCGCAACCTTTTTGAAAGCTGTTTTCGCCTGGGCACGACCCTGTCGTTCGCGGATCACATCAAGGGCCGCTTCGCCATCGAGATCAATCCACGCGACGCCCGCGAACAAGGTTTCGGCGACGGCGCGGCCGACCTGGGCGTCAGTCGCACTTCCGTTTTGCGGCTGAAAAACTACTACCTGGAAGCCGAGCACGCCGTCGGCGGTTTTTTGGGTTATCGCGTCGGCCGGCAGAATTTCGACACGCCGCGCGCCCTGGTGGTCGGCAATGCGGACGCCGAAGGTCTGGCATTGTGGTATCGAGGCGCGGAGGTCGGTCAATTCCTGCTGGCCGGGGCGCTGCTCGACGCCCGCAATACGCGCGAACTGGAAGACCTGTATTCGCATTTCATTTATCAATTTCCGCCCAGCGGCGGCTTCACCGGATCGCTCTACCTCTCCAGCCTGCTCTATCGCGACCGCACTTCCGGCGAATACAACCTGCCGCCGGAAATTTCCCTGGGCGGCGGCAGCGACATCGGCAAATGGCTGATCGGCGTGGACCCGGTCGATCCGTCCAACGCCTCGATGTCCCGCGGGCAGCTTTATTGGGCGGGCGTCGAACTGGGCTATACCGATTCCGGGTTCGTCCTGGGCATCGACGCCGTCATGAACTTCGGCAACCTCGACCCCGGCTTCCGTTCTGAAGCCAACATCGACACCGTGCAAAGTTCGATGGCCATGCTGGACACCAATTACGGCCGCGGCTTCTGGCGCGTGGGCGCCGCGGGCGCTTACGTTTCCGGCCACGATCCCGATCCGAGCGCGAACCGCTACACCGGATTTCTGGACATCAACGCCAACTTCGGCTTCACCCGCTTCTTTTTCGACGGCGGCCCGTACATGGTCGCGCAAGGTTTCGCCTCGCCGGCGGTGCAAGGCAGCGGCCTTTTCGGCGGCAAGGTCTATACCGAAATGACGCCGTTGGATTGGCTGTCGATCAACCTGCAGGTGGCCGGGCTTTCCGCGCAGTACGACCGGCCGCAGTTGGCGAATAACGAGGATGGCGCCGTTTATAACTCGGTGGCCGACAACGCCGGCAGCTATTACGGGACGGAAGCGGATTTCTGGTTGGAATTTCGCCCGGCCAAGCAGCTTCATTGGCTGACCGAGGTGGATTATTTCCAACCCGGCAATTACTTCAAAGGCACCGCCGTCGACAAGAAGAATCCGACCGGCTTCCTGGAAAGTCCGGACCCGGCGTGGCGCATTTCCGGCGGTTTTTTATTTTATTAGCAGGGTGTTGAAAAACACCCGGCGTGTGATCCAGGGATGGATCGCCATTTTCGGCACCTTCCGAAGTTGCCGAAAATGAAGCGAAATAAAAACCACGCTTTTTATTGAGCGCGGTTGAAAAAGGCCAGGACGGCCTTTTTCAACAGCCTGTCAGACCGCGCGAACGCTCCGCTGCCGCTGCTATTTCCAACGCGCGAATGAATTCGTTTTTCCCGTCCGTGTAAGCCCGGCGATCGTGGCGAAAGCGTTTCGCCAGGTCTTCCTTCAAGCGCGCATAGGCGGCGCAGGCTTCTGGGTGAATCAACAAATAATCACGAAACAGCAAATGCCTTTGACGGAAATCGGAATCGGTCCGCACCAGGTGCACATGGCACGCCCATGGCTGTCGGCGGTAGAAAAACAGCCGCTCGGGAAGTGTTTCCTCGTACTCCGGGACATAGGCGTAACCCGCCGCGACTAAAGGAGAAATAATAGATGAGCGGTCGCTCATATCGCCGACACAGAGCAGAATGTCGATGATCGGTTTCGCGCTCAGACCCGGGACGGCCGTACTTCCGATATGTTCGATGGACGCGGCGCGCGATCCAAGAATAATGAGCAGTCGCTCACGTTCCGCCGTAAACCACATCGCCCATTCCGGATCGTACGGCACGATGAAAACCGGCTCGCGCTCCAGATCCGCGATCATCTTTCACATCACCCTTGCCGGCGGCTTCAACAACCGCAACCGGAATCGTCGTCGTCGTTGTCGTCATCGTCACCGGACGGGCCGGGGCTTTGATCGTCGTCGTGGCTGTCGTTGTCGTCGTCGTCATCGGCGTCCGGCGCGGCCGTATCGGTCACCGTGATGGTTTGATTGACGGGGATGTCTTCCAGCACTTCGGTGCTGCCGCCGGGGAAAGCCACCGTCAACCGGTCGACCACGGTCGCCTCGTTCAAGCCGAAGTGCGCAATCAAGTCGTCTTGGGTGGTGGTGCCGCTGCCGGCCTGGATTTCGCGCAAATAGGTTTTGCCGTTCGCCTCCAGGGTCAGGCGCGCGCCGATGGCCGCCCGGTTCGCCTTCTGCCCCACCGCCTTGACCTTTAGCCAGTTGCCGGCCGGAAAATCGTTGCGCCAGAGGCCGTAGGAGTACAAATCCAGGTCGCCGTCGCCGTCGTAATCGGCCCAGGCGCTGCCCCAGCCGTTGTCGACCAGAATGCCGCCCTGGTAGTTGTACAATTCGAAACGCAACGATCCTTCCTCGACGAGGCGGTTCAAATACAACTGGCTTTTGTAGCCCACGTAAACGTCGGTGATGTACAGGTCGAGGTCGCCGTCGTTGTCCACGTCGATCAGGTTCGGGTTGGAGTGGGTTTCGATGTAGCGGACGCCGACATCTCCGCGTACGTCGGCGAAGCCGAAGTCGGGCGCGCCGTTCGACAGCAGCACCTGGGTCTTATCGGAAAAATCGATGAACCGCGGATGCGCCAGGTTGGCGTCGACGACGTCGAAATCGCCGTCGAGGTCCAGGTCGCCCCAGGCCGAACCGATCGTGTGGCCGTAATAAACCGGATCGCCCGTGGTGTCGCCGGCCAACCCGCGTTCCTCGGCCTCGTTGACGAACTTGCCGCCGTCGCCCGGATTGACCCACAGGAAATTCGGATCGAGCCGGTAGTTGCTCACGTGGATGTCCGCGTCGCCGTCGTTGTCGAAGTCGATCCATTGCACGCCGCGCGCGCACTGGAACATGTCGTCCTTGAAACCCAGGTCGGCCGTGCGATCGACGAACGTCAGATCGCCATTGTTGCGGAAAAATTTGTCGAAGGGGCACGCGCCCAGGCTTTCCCGCTCGTAGGCGCCGGCGTAGACGTCCACGTAGCCGTCGCGGTCGTAGTCGCCCAGCCCGAGGCCCTCGGTCGATTCGTAATTCAGCAGTTCCTCGCCGCCGAAGGCCGTCAACGTGATGTCGGCAAAGGTGCCGTCGCCGTTGTTGCGCAGGATGTGGTTGTAATAGACCTCGTAGGCGGAAGTGGCCACGTAAATGTCCAGGTTGCCGTCGTTGTCGAAATCGGCCCACAGGCCGCCGCTGCCGGGCAGGCCCGCCAACCCGGCGGCCTCGGTTACGTCGGTGAAGGTACCGTCACCGTTGTTGCGATACAGCAGGCTGCCGGCGAGCAGCAGATCGGGATCGCCGTCGTTGTCGTAGTCGGCCCAGGCCGGCCGGGCGTTGGTGCGCGGCAACCCCGCGGCGTCGGTGTCATCCTGAAACGGCTTGTCGGCCGGGTCGATCTGGTCGTGATAGTCGACCACGGCGCGAATCATATAGGCGTAGGAGCCCGCGTCGGTGCCGGCGTAATACCAGGTGTCGTCGGCGACGCTGTAGTACTCGGTGCGGATTTCCGGAGTGATGGTGTCGGTGTCCAACGGCACCAGCGGTTCGCCGTCCTGCAGATGCACGATGCCGACATGGAAATTCCACCAGGGCTCGATTTCGATCGCCGCGGCGGAAACGTCGAACTCGTACCAGTCGACGCCCGGTGCGACGGACAGGGCGATCGGCGTGATCAGATCGCCGTCGAGGTCGAGGTTGTTGCCGCCGTACTCGCTCCAAAGATGCACTTCCGTATCGCCGCCGAGGTCGCCGCCGTCCAGTTGCAATTGCAGGCGCAGCAGCGTGGCGGGGTGGTCGGTCGACAGTCGGAAGGCCTCGATGTCGCCGGTGACAAGGCCCTGCAATTGCCCCTCGGCGGTGCCGTCGTCGTACTGAATGGTGACTTCATCCGCCGACGCCGACGCGCCGAGCAGCAGGAAAATGACACCGATTGCCAGGGTGAAAAGCCGCATCGTCCGCCTCCCCTTGTTGGATGGAGGCAGTTTATCATTATCGTGATGGGAAAACGAATCCCGGCGGAACGGCTGGGAGGGGGGCAGCGAAAATCTAGCCGCGGGAAAAATCCGCCCGAGACACATCCGGACCATCGGTAAGCGTCGCCAATTCCCGTAATGCGTCTTGGACATTTTTACCTTGCGCGGGCAGATCCCCAACCAACCGTTCAATGACGGCCAGTTCATGGCGGATGAATTCCATGGCCTGCTTGGCAAGATCGTCGATGCAACGGTTGGTCGCACCGGCCCACTGGGCGCTGAGGCGGGAAAGGTTCTTCTCAACCTCCCACGGTATTTGTTTCTGGAGGTGTCGGTTAACAAGGGGCCGGAAGATGAGCATCGGGATGATGAACCAGAGCAGGTCGAGCGGGATATCGAACGTCTTGCCGACGCGCACATCCGGACGCGCCGGTTCTTCGATCTCGCCCTGGAACTGAGCGCCGGTCAATGTCGTTTTCAGAGCCTTCTGGATTGCCTGGGCTAATCGATCCTGAAAGGCTCGTACTGAACGGGCGATGGCCGCTTGGGATTGCGTCAGATAGGGCGCAAGAAAGTCCTCGCCTTGCATGGAGAGGGTTTTCATCTCGATTTCCAACGTCGATTCCAACCATGCCTTGTAAGCGGTGGAGGTTTTAGAGAGGTGACCTTTCCATTCCGGCGCTTTGATTTTCAACTCGGCAAGGAGCTTCTCGGTCAATTCACCCCGGTAAACTCTGAACCGTTCGAATGAGGCGTTCTGCACCTTTGTTTTATGGTCATTGGCGACAAGCCAGACCTCATTGCGAATCTGGTCGAAGTCGTCCTTTTCCCGGCTTAGGAGACCGCGCAATTCTCGCAGCGCCTCCTCGTCGGCTGACGCAGCCTGCAAAGCAACCGTCAGGTATTCCCGGCACGATCCGACAAGCGCACGGACTTTGTGGGACATGATCTCGCTGAACCGAGTTTCGTGGTTCTCGACCACGCGGCTGATCAGAAACTCGCGGAGTGCGTCACGCTGATTTTCGAATGAGGGGCGGATCGAGAAAGGGAACACGGGAATCGTGCGGCCAAAATACTTGTCGAGTTGCTCGCGGGTAAAATCGATGATCTTCTCGGTTTGCCCCGACGTTACGATGTCAGCCTTTGACAAGAGGACTAGAATTTCCGGCGTGTGCCGCGCCAACTCGTCGAGAAGCTGAAGGTCCTGCTCGGAAAGCGGATGGTCGATGCTCACGGCGACGATAGCCGCTCCCACGCGCGGCAACCAGTCCAACGACGCCTGAGTATTGTGTCGAAACAGGCTGCCCAGGCCGGGTGTATCGACGAAGCGGACACCCTGGAATTTCGCCAGTGTCGGACTTTCAACTTCGACCATGGCGACCTGTTTGCGATTGTCGGGATTTTCGCTTTCGGTCACGTACTCCGCAACGGAGCCGGACGAAACGTCCTCACTTTTTCCGGAAAGGTAACGCACGACGGCGTGGGCGGTGGGGCCGTAGCCGATGCGCGTCACCACTGCCGTCGTCGGCAGTACATCCACCGGGACGATCTCACGGCCAAAAAGGCTGTTGAGGAAGGAACTCTTGCCCGATTTGAATTGCCCGAAAATCGCCACGTCCACAATGCCGCCGTCAGATAGCGCGTCGGTCGCGGCTTTGATCTGCGGCGATAACGAGACGATCCCAAAAGTCGTGCAAACGGCCTCGATCTTTTTCAGGGAATGCAACAGAGCCTCGGGTGTAGTCATCTGTTCACTCCTTCGGTCGCATCACTTTCTTTATTCACGATATCGCCAATATGCTGAACACCTTGCAACAACTCTCGTACCCGAGGATCAAGGAACGCCAGCAGTTCCGGAGACGGATCGCCGTAGCCCCGCAGGTACTTGCCGCCCAGTTCGACCAAATAAAGCCACAGGCTCGTGGCATGAGACCGGATCGACTCCGTAGCCCTGACGGCATGGCCTTCCAACTGCAGGGCGTTTTGCACTTCGCGTAGGCGAGCCTGCAAATACTCCACTTCCTTCAGAAGGGCGTCTCTCCGTTCGGGGCCAAGGTTATTGACCTCTTCGTAAAACACGGACTTGTATTCCCGGCCTTCCGCCCAGGAACGGAATTCGCAGAGCGCCTGGTCCAGAAGCTGGAATGTGATGGAGATGTTCCTCCTATGTCCCTCTGTCATGTCCATTCAGACTGGCCCTCTCTCCACTTTGGCCGGGGGCGCCGAACTTCGCGGATCGAGTTTAGGGAACGAAATCCCAAGGTACTGCCCGGCAATATCCGACGAGACATCGATACGCAACAACCCCGTCAGCAAACGACCATCGTTCCAGTAGCGAGGTTTCCCGGCTCTTTGCCCCATCATCTTGATCCACCCCGGGCGACCATTGGCGTTACGCAGTATTGCGCGCCGTTCCTTATCGTCCGGAGGACGAGGCAAGGGGTGCTCGCCTGCGGCTGTCTCGAAAATCGTCATCATAGAATCCTTGTCGAGCGGCGGAACCTCAATCCTCTTGTCCGTCATTTTCAGCGAGCGGAATCGCGCCGCGTCACGCGGGAATTCCACATCGACGGCCGCCAGGATTCCGATTTTCAAGGTCCAGAGCTGTTTGAGAAAACCCTTGGAGGCCGTGCCGATGTCCTGAAAATGATCCAGCAGCAAGACACCTGCCCGATTCTCGGCGGCGATTTTCATGCGACCCCGTATTCGTTGTTGCGACCATTCTTCAATGTCGTATTCGGGATAAACCTGAAGCAGCGCCCTCGTGATGTCATGAAGTGTCGCGGTTGACGAAGCTAAGCCGTAGGGGCAACCAATGGTGCGGAGCCGTTTCGCGACTTCATGGAGAATCGCACTCTTTCCGATGCCGATCGGACCATACAGGACTACCCGCTTGCCGCCCGTCAGTGGGGGAAGCAACGACTTCACAAATTTATCTCGTCCTACGACTTCAACCATTCTACCTTTGCAATGGATTATTGAAGACCGCCGAAGCGCCAAGTTCCATCTCGATCTCCAGCAGGCGGTTGTACTTGGCGATGCGCTCACTACGGCACGCGGAACCGGTTTTGATCTGGCCGCCGCCCATCGCCACCGCGAAGTCGGCCATGAACGCATCCTCGGTCTCACCGGAGCGGTGCGAGATCACAAAGCCCCACCCGGCCCTGCGGCATAGGTTGATCGCCTCGATGGTCTCGGTCACGGTGCCGATCTGGTTCAGCTTGATCAGCACGGCATTCGTGGAATGCTCGCGGATGCCGCGCTCGATGTACCGCGTATTCGTCACGTAGTTGTCGTCACCGACGATCTGAATCCGCGAACCCAACGCCGCCGTGTGCGCGCGGAAGCCTTCCCAGTCATCCTCGGCCAGGCCATCCTCGATGGAAACAATGGGGTACTTGTCAAGCCAACCGCGATAAAACTCGGTCATCTCGGCGCTCGATTTGACGCCCTGGCCTGATTTGGCGAGGTTGTACGCGCCGTTCTCGTAAAACGAGCTTGCCGCCGGATCGAGAGCTATGGCCACGTCCACGCCGGGCCGATAACCGGCCGCTTTGATCGCCTCGACGATCACTTCGCAGGCCTCGTCGTTGCTCTTCAGATTCGGAGCGAAACCACCTTCGTCGCCAACAGCCGTGGCGTAACCTTTCTTCTTTAGAATGCCCTTCAGTGCGTGAAAGGTCTCCGCGCCGTAACGTAGCGCCTCGGCGAATGTGGGCGCGCCGATGGGCATCACCATAAATTCCTGAAGATCGACGCTGTTGTCCGCGTGCTTGCCGCCGTTGAGAATGTTCATCATCGGCACGGGAATCCGCGTCGCTCCGGGACCGCCGAGGTAGGCGTAGAGCGGCAGGCCACTGGCGTCGGCGGCGGCACGGGCCACGGCCATCGAAACGCCAAGGGTCGCGTTTGCGCCGAGCTTGTTCTTGGTCGGCGTGCCGTCCAGTTCGATCATCAGGCGGTCGGCTTCAGCCTGCCGCGTCGGGTCGAGGCCGATCAGCTTCGGGGCAATCAGATCATTGACATTGGCGACGGCCTTTAAAACACCTTTTCCACCGTATCGCTTTTTATCGCCGTCACGCAGTTCCAGGGCTTCGTTTTCGCCGGTGGATGCGCCGGACGGCACGGAGGCGGATACTTTGATCCCGTTGTCCAACGTGACGTAGACTCGCACCGTCGGGTTGCCTCGTGAATCCAGGATTTCCATGGCCTTTATCGACACAATTTTTTTCGCGTTCATCGAGTTTCTCCTTCTAGGTTCAGCGCATGATCAACACGGCACAGGGCGCATGATGGGCGATTTGAACTCCCGTGAGACTCGCCACGCGCCGGAAAGTTCCCGTACGGCCTTGGCCGCCCAGCACAATGAGGTCCGCCTTTTCCTGTTCCGCGATTCCCACCACTGTTTCAATCACGTGGCCGGGCAGGACATGCGCGGCGATTCCGAGGCCGGCGTTTTGAGCCTTGGCAATCAAGCCTTGCTGAAGATCGGCGAAATGCTGTTTGCCCTGCTCCAACATTTCGTCAACCCCGTTCATCGATTCCTCCGCGTAACGCGGCAGATCCTCGATCACCGAGACGAGCAATAAAACGGCCTGATACTTTTGCGCCAGATCGAGTGCCGTGGCAAACGCGCGGGTGCTGGCTTCCGAGCCGTCAAAGGCCACCAGAATTTTATCAAACATTTTCTCCCCCCTTGGAAGAATGATGGACAATTCCTTGCTTGTTTTTAACGAAACCTTGCATCGACGGGTTGACCTGACTCAACAGATGGCGCGGTAAAAACGCAAAATTGGCGACCAAGGTCGGCACAACCGCGCTGGCGATGACGACCGCCACCAGGAGAGAATACTGTGCTTGGGTGATGATTTCATGCGACAACCCGTACATGGCGGAGATTGTACCAAAAGTAAGTCCGGTGGACATCAACAACGTATAATACCAACGTTCCTTGCGGTTTCTCTTAAACTGATTGAGTACTGGATAGAGCCCGAAAATTTTCGAAAATACCTTGCCGCCGAACAGCAACAAAAAAACGATCGGCGCGGCAAGTAGGGCAGGCAGCGACACCAATGATCCGGCCCGTAAAAAATAAAACGGCGTTAAAAAGCCAACGGTCAGGGTCCGAAATCTTCGGGCAAAGAACTCATCGCGACCGACCGCGTTCGCGAGGATCATTCCGACAAGATAGGCCGGCAGCACGGCCTCGCTGCCCGACCACAAGGCCAATGCCCCAAGCCCGAACAGAACAAACAAGACCCATTTGGTCCGAATCGCAGCGGTCCGATGCGCATACAACGCGGTCAGTTTCGCGGTCAGGAACGGCAACAGGCCAAGGACGACGACGCAGGCCATCACAAAAATGACGGTCCGAAAGGTAAAGGGGGCGAACAACAGCCCGAGCATGATGACCGTCCCCAGATCGTTGATAAAACAGGCGCCCAGGACGCCTTTCCCAAAATCGGTTTTGTTGAAGCCATATTCCAGCATGACGGCATAGACAACCGCCATGGAGGTTGTTGAGAGAGCCACGCCTGCAAGCAAGCTCGGACGCACATCCCAACCGACCAGCCAGTAAGCGACGGCGCTGCAGCCGAGAAACGGCGCGAGAAATCCCACCATGCCGACAATCCATACTTCCTTCCATTTCGTGCGCAACGTGGCCGGATCAAGTTCGGCTCCGGCGAGAAAAGTCAGAAGGATTGCCCCCGAGCTGGCGATAAATTTGAGCCATGGCTGATTCGCGCCCATGGTTTCGTCGCCGAAAGTACCGTTGATCAAGAAAGCCGCGAGAACGCCAACGACGATTTCAATGAGGGCGATGGAGATGCGAAGGCGATTGGCGATAATGGTGGCGACAATGGCCAGACCCAACCAAAGCGCTGCGACGGCAAACGCTTGTTCCACAAAGCTCTCCGGACAGGGCAAAAAAGGGTTATCCGTCGCCGGCCGACGATCAGCCCTGTTTCTCTTGACGGGAGATAAGGTTACCGCTTTTGCGGTGCGACTCCCGCCACTCGTCGATACGGCGGCAGGAGTCATCAGCCCTGTTTGGCGGGCGGTTTGAAGGGGGACTCCATCCCCTGCTCAAAGTTGTTTAACATGATTGCGATGATTCGACAAGCAAGTTTGGCGTGACATTTTCCTATGTTTATACTTAGGCAATATGTCCCCTTAACTGTGCAGCAAAAATGTCCCCTTGGTTACGTAGAGTTCGGAGCCGAGGCCTGATAGACCCACGTCCAGTTGGTTGTTCCCTTTCGATTTTCCGTTTTGCATCGGGCTTTG
>JAAYVF010000133.1 GCA_012517325.1 Myxococcales bacterium
ACGATCCCGATCTAAAAGCAGCGAATCTCCCTGGGCGATCTGAACCGTTTTACCGGTTCTCATATCGATTTCGACAAAACCGCCGTCCTGTTCGAATCGCTCGACAAACAAATTATAATATTGTTCCGGATTCTCGGGATTGGTCTCTCCCTTGATGGTTTGAAACGCAAAAACAGGTGTTAAGAAACAACTTGTTACCAATAGAATGCTAAGAGAGAGAGAGAGAGAGAGAGAGAGAGAGAGAGAGAATTCTGTTCATGTGCCCTCCAAGGTCTGTAAAAATGCCTCATCGGAAGCATTTATTATTCTTTCAATTGAAAGAATGATACAAAAAACAACTCATTGATGTCAAATAAAATAATTAATCTATGTTATTAAACTGGATCGTTCCGTCAAATCGGCATTTCGCGGCGGCAATACCCCGAAAAAAAACGCCGGGAATCGTTCCCGGCGTTTCGTTCGGTCGGAAGAGTTTTCAGTCGTCGATCAGCTCGTCCCAGTTGGTCGCCTGGGCAAAGGCCAGATCGTAGTAGCCGGTATCGAACGACGAATAGCCGCCGGGATAATAGATCGAGATACCGTGTTCGTTGGCGTATTGACGAGTGCCATGCCCGTGCCAGATGACGGCGGTCTCGACGGCGGTTTTGACGGCGTCGGCGGCGGCGTTGACGTTGTCGTTGATGCTCTGGCTTTTTACGTTTTCGGCGAAGTTGTAGATATCGATGTAATCGGCATCGTAGAACGCCAGAGTGCTGCGCCAGGCATTGGTGACGCTGGCGTTGCTCATGCCGCCCACGGCGATCAACTGATCGGCGAACAGGCTGATCGCCTGCGCCAGGGCTTCAACCTTGGTCAGATCGATGGCCGACATGGTGGCGTCGGGAATATCGACGAAGGTTTCGGCGATCTCGGTGCCGAGGCTGCCGGTGGTCATTTCCGGGTCGGCCACCAGGTCGTCCAGGAAATTGTTGTAGGCCCAGCCTTCGCTGCCTTCGGTTTCTTCCGAACCCACCATGACCGTCGAGTGATTTTTAATGTAGTAGGAAATTTCGACCATCTGCATCAGGCAGGCGTCGAAGCCGATCAGGTCGATGGTCGCGGCCGGCGTGTTGTTTTGCAGCCAGGTCAGCGCCTCGTCCAATTCGGTGTTGGTCAGGTCGTCGCTCCAACTGTGGTCGTCGACGCAGATGTTCTTATAAACCGGCTTCGCGTCCTTGTGCCAACCGCTGCCGTGATCCCAGAAAACCAGCCCGTAATGTTCGGCGGGATAACGGTTGAACAGGTAGCCGACGCCGTCCTTGATGGTCTGCGGATCGCCCATGTTCAGTTCGCCCGGGCTTTCCAGGGTTTCGAGCGAGCCGTGCAGCACCCGGTAATAGGCGCTGTCGCCCCACCGGCGACCGTCGAACACCACCAAAATGTTCACGTCGTCGGTCGAGCCGACGGCTTTCATCTCGTTCAGATCCATCGTGCCGTAGGTGGCAAGGTTGTTGTCGGCGGCCATATACACCACGAAGGTCCACTGGGCGGTCGCCGCCGGCGTGGTGTCGTCGTCGTTGTCGTCGTTGTCGTTGTCGTCGTTGTCGTCGTCATCGTCGTCGGCCGCGTCATCGTCCGCGGCGTCGTCGTCGGCCGCGTCGTCGTCGGCCGAACCGTCATCGTCGGCCGCATCGTCGTTGTCGTCGTCATCGTCGTCGGTCGCGTCATCGTCCGCGGCGTCGTCGTCAGCGGTGTCGTCATCGACTGCGTCGTCGTTGTCGTCGTTGTCGTCGTCATCGCCACTGGAACAGGAAAAGGCGAACAGCAGAAGCATCAGCGGGCAGAGGAGCAAAGCGATTTTCTTCAATACAGGATCCTCCTGGCGGTAAATGGAAAAAGGCGGAGTCGCAGGGGAAGAGGCCCGGTCGACTCGGACGCTTGTCGGGTGGTTTCCTTCCGTATTCGTTCTACCAGGCCTGCGCCCACGGTTTTGACGCAAGGTCGCGCGGTTGTCAATCAGGCTGTATCGCTCCAACAACGGCCGTTTCCGGTCCGTCGGCGACCGGTCAGTTGATCTCCGTCCAACTCAGGATATCGATCGGATCGGCGATCACGTTGTAGGCCGGCGAATAGGTGTACCAGAAGTTCGGATCGTTGTTGTTGGTGAATTCGCTCGGGTTCTGAATGTTGACCGAACCGAAGGCGGTCACCACACCGGTGAACTTCACCTTGCCGTGCAGCTCGTAATCGCCCTCGGTATAGACCAGGCCGTTGATCTGGCTTTGCGCGTTGGTGTCGAAATTGATCAACACGTCGTCGCGGGCGATCATCGTCACCGTGGTGCCCGAACCGGAGGAGACGAAACCGCCCGTGGCGATGATCTTGCCGGTCGCGATGATGGTGCCGACGCCGTCGAGCGAGCCGTTCAGCGTCACGTCGCCATCGACAAAAATCGCTCGGTTGCCGTCGGCGCCCGGTTGCACGTTGTCGAAATCGAGGTTGCTGAAGGTGACGTTGGTGTCGTTGCTGCCGTAGGTGTGGTCGGTGTCGAAGTACCAACTGGAATTCGCCGCCGAGGAAATGCTGCGCCACTCGTCCTCGCGCAGCTTGATCGCCGCCAGATCCATCGCCTCCTTGTCGTTGCGGGTCAAACTGGTGGTGTCGCCTTCCGCCGTGAGCGTGCTACCGGAGGGCATGTACAGGTTGAGTTCCGGTGTGCCGTTGTCCAGATCGAGGTAGACGTTGCCGTTGACCCGGACGCCCTCGCTGGAGATGCGCGGTTTTCCCGCGATGTGTACGTCGCCGCCGACGTTGATCGCCGACTCGAACGCGGAGTCGGTGTTGATCAGCACCTCGACCTTGCGGATGCCGGAACCGTTGCGGCCGACGCCGACCACGCGCTTTAAAAAGCCCGACAGGCTCGTCACCTCGGCCGAACTGATCGTGTGGTTGTCCAGTGACTCCGCCGCAATGTCGCCGACGTAGCTCCGGTCGTCACTCAGCGTCGACAACGCCCGCTGGACGCCGCCTTCCGCCGCCCAAAAAGCCTGGGTGCTGTCTTTGTAATTGCCGGCGATGCGGATGTCCGTGCCGACCACCAGCATGCTGGCCATGCCCAAGAGCGAAACGGCCATCAAAATCATCAGAATGATGATCATTACCATGCCGCGTTCGCCACGCCGCGCCGAAGGATGAATGTTTTTCTTCATGGCTCACCTCACGGACAAGGGCAATCGCCCGCCGACGCCGTGTAACTCTGACACGAGGCGGACACGTTGCCCTGCAAGTCGACCGCGCAAATATAGTACCCATGGCAATATTTGCTCGTATCGAGCGAACTGGAAGTATCGCTGTACTGCACCCCCGTCACGTTCGGGTTGCTGTCCTGCACCAGGGTGTAGACCTTGGAATAGCTGCCGCAATCCTTGTTGCGGTAAATGTTGTAACCGGCGATATCACCGTCGGTGCTGGCGATCCAGGAAAGATCGATCTGTTTCTTGGCGATCATGGTGGCGACCAGGCCGAGCGGACAGGCCGGCGGCGTCGTGTCGGTCACGTAGTCGTAGACGTAGGCGCCGCTGGTCGGATCGCGATCGGTCTGGCTGTTGTTGTCCGTCGCCAGATAATAGACCCAGACCCGCGTGCTGCTTTGATACGGCAGGGTGACCTCCCAGCGCGTATTCGTGGCGCTGTAGGACATCGCCACGTTCGTATAGCCGGTTTCCGGCGCGACGGTCAGGTACGAGTGATCGACGTAGTAATACGCCTTGACGGAGGAGATTCCCGAGGCGCCGTTGTCGGTGACGCCGACGTGAACCGGCACAGTGCGGTAGTTGTCGACGTGAATTTGACTGGGCACCGTGGACATGGCCGTGTTCTCGGTGGGCTTATCCTGCTGGGCGTTGGTGATCTCGGGCGCCCGCGACAGGTTGATCGCCGCCTGGTCGCTCAGGCACACCCGGCCGATGAAGATGACCTTCTGGTATTCGAAGGTCGCCCGCAGGTCGGCGCCGGACATCTGGACGTCGGTTGCGTTCTGCCGGTGACTGACGGTCGACCCGTAGCCGAAGGCGGTGGTCAGGCCGGAGGTCAGGGTAAGCTGACCGCTGCCGACGGAAAGAATGCTGGCGGCGGCGACGGTCGAACCCGAAGTCAGGTAGATCGTCTCGCCGGCCGCGAAGCCGCTGGTCGAAGCCACTTGGATGACCGTCGCGCCCGCGGAAGCCGACTGGGAAAGCGTCGTCTGCATTTGGACGAACTTGACCCGCACCGTCTTTTTGGTGTTTGCCGACACCGACGGTTGGCCGAACAGGCTGAACGTCACCTCCTCGCCCGAGGCCGCCGGAGTAGAGGTGTTTTCCCAAACGGTGGTACCGTCCGGAATCTGAACCGTCGCCAGCCGTGCCAAAGGTTTGTCCCAGGTCAGGGTCATCTTGGTAATCGTCAGACTGCTGCTGGAATTGTTTTCGATGCCGAACGTGACCTCGTTGTTGTACGTGCCGCTCACCGCCGCCGTCACGGTGCTGTCGACGTACAAGCCGCCGTTGCGGATGGCCACTGAAATGTAGGGGCTGGCCGTCTGCGCCCCCTCGTCATCGGTCGCCACCGCGTAGAGCGAATAGATGCCGTCGCACCACTGCGTGACGTCGCCGGCCGGGCACGGATCGGAGTCACCGCCGAAGCCGCAGTATTCCTTGATGTATTCGTAGCGCGGCAATTGCAGGGTGCCGGGGCTGGGCGTGACGTAGAAGTTGACGCTGTAAATCCCCTTGCCGTTGTCCGTGTCGAAGGATGGGGGCATGGAAATCCCGCTTTGGTCGGGATCGTAGGCCTTGGCGGAAAAGCCCATTTGGCCGGTCGTGACGGTCAAGCCGCTAGCCGGCGCGGTGATTTGAATGACCGGGCTGTTCTGGCTGGGTATCGCCGAGGCCGTCACCCGCTCCGCGTAATTACCGCAACGGTCGTACGCGAACGCGCTGTAATAATAGCGGGTGCCGTTGATGAGGTTGGATTGCGTCTGCCGCATGACGGCGCCGGCGGTGCCGCCGAAGGCGTCGAGTTCCTCACCGTCGTTGATGTTCGCCGGATAATTGATCGTGCTATAGCGCACCAGGACGCCGGCGAAATCGCGGTCCGCCGGATTGGTCCAGATGAAGTCCACCGCCCGGTCGCGGCCGATCGCCTGAAACGGCGTCGGCACCGCCGGCGGCGTGGCCGGGCTTTCGATCGCGGTGGTATTGGTCTGATGGGCTGTCGGCGCGTCCTCGGCATCGCCGTCGCCGTCGCCGTGTGCCTCGGCCGAGCCCGGGCCCTCGTTGGCGCAATCGACCGCCGTCACGGCATAGTAGTAGGTGAGGCAGGATTGTGCCGTGGTATCGATGAATCCGGTGGCCGCTTCCGACAAGGTGTTTTCATCGGCGATCCGGTGATCGGCGGTGAGCGGAACGCTGGCCGATTCCGCGCGATACACTCGATAGCCTTTGACATCGACGCTCGTCGACGGCGTCCAGGTCAGCGCGACCGAACCGACGCCGGCGGTGGCATCCACCTCCGTCGGCGCGTTGGGCGGCGTGGTGTCCTGCAGGTTGAAGGAGATTTCGGTGGTCGCGCTCGATTCGTTAAAACTCGCGTCGTAGGACTGCATCTTGAGGTAATAGGTCGAACCGCTCTGCAGCCGAATATCTTCGACCTGCATGGACGTCAGGATTTCGTCGCTGACGTTGTAGGACGGGGAGTAATAGTCGCCGCTGGCCGCGCCGTAGGAGATTTTATAGCCGCTCAGGTCCGTCAACGCGCTGCCGTCGCAGGCGTTGGCCGTCGGCGGCGACCACGTCAGGGTAAAATGTCCGCAGGTGCCGCGGTCGGATACGGTGACATTGGTCGGCGGGTTGGGCGCGCAGGTATCGGCCTTGAAGGGGCGATTGCCCATGTTGCGCAGCTCGACCACCTGCGAATAATTGTGCTCCGGGTCGCCCTGCCCGCCGGTCCGCAAACGAATTTCGATCTGCCGGATCGCGGCCCGTTCGAGCTGGCTGAGGCCGTTGACCGCATCGGGCTCCATCTCCACTCCGCCCTCTTTGAAATAATGGAATTCCATATCCTTGAGGCCGTCGGCCTGCAACACATGGTTCCGCTGCAGGACGCCGCTGGGAAACGATACGGCGAATTGGACGGTTTCGATGGTGCGCACCAGGGTGCTGTCGGCGGGATAGGAGTTGGCGAGCGCCGCGCCCAGGTTGACCGTATCGGGTTCGCCGTCCAGGTTGACGATATCGCCGGTGGCGACGACCGGCACGAATTCGACGTTGCCGCCGCCGTTGATGAACAGGTAGTCGCCGCGGTCGATGGTGTCGCGCGAATCGTTCAAATCCACCCGAATCGAAGTGTCGCCGGCGGTCGCCGTCGCGGCCAGGGTGCCGGCGATATCGGCGTCCACGTCGCCGCGGAAGGTCAGCGCGTATTTTTTCGCCTCGGTGAACGTCTCGCCTTTCACGACGCCGAACCCGGCCATGCGCAATTCACGCGTGACCTGCTCGATCGTCAAGCGGGCCGACTGCGCCCCCGCCGAAAATTTTTCGATTTTTTCCAGGCCCCGGTGCTGGCTGATGTAAATCCCGTAGGCCGCGGCGATCAGGATCATGCCCAGCGCCAGGGAAATCATCAATTCCAACAACGTAAAACCTTGCTGGCGGCTGTTGGTTTTCATCGCGCCACCACCGTTTCTATGGACACGTTCTGTCCATTTTGATTGGTCATCTGCACCTCGACGACTTTCAGCAGATCGCTGTCGTCCGGCGTCACGATGACGACTCGTTTGAAGGTCGGATTATCGGGGATCTCCCCGTATTCCTCGGTCGACGAGGCGACCGAGTCGTAAGGCATGCTCTTGATCTGCTCGAGCGTGGTCGAGGCCAGATTGGTCATGGTGGTCAACGCGAGGGAGTAATTCTGGCGATTGGCCATCGAGGACATCACCGAGGCCAGGCTCAATACGCCCACCGAGATCAGAAACAGCGCCACCACGATTTCCGTAACCGTGAAGCCGCCTTGCCGTTTCCTTTTATCGTTTCGCATTGTCAGATCCATTTCTGCCATGGCCCCGGCGTTCCGTTAATGTCGAATCTCCACATCAGCACCTTCCCGGTCGTCAACACTTCCACCGCCCGCCCCAATTCCACCTTGTGGTCGGTGGCGTCGGTCAGGTAAGCGATCCCCGCGTTGACGGCCGCGCCGTTCGCGCGAAACGTCACGGCGATCGGGCTGCTGGTGGTGCCCATTTTCACCGGCTGCGAAATCGGCAATCCGTCCGGTCCCGTGGTGGTCACCGGCCGGAAAATCGCCGTCGCCGAAAAATCGGCCAGCGACCGGCTTCGCGCCAGGTCGCCGACTTGAATGCCGTCGCGGTCGGCGTCGATGTACGTCTTGATGGTGCCGAGCGTCGGATCGATGGCGACGATCACATCGCTGCCATATTTCACCGCCATCGAACGCGCCTCGCTCAGTTCCTCGGCCAGACCGCGTGCCGCCTTGTTAACCTGGATTTCCGGCAGCATCCCCCGAACGAACGGAAAAGCCGCGATGACCAATCCGACCAAGGCGATCGTGATGATCAGCTCAAGCAAAGTAAAACCCTGGTCGTTTCTCCACTGCACGGAAACCAGCTCCTTTCCCGCTCGGAGAGGCACTTCGCCTACTCCACCATACCCTGCTGTCGCAAAGTCCATACCAGATTTGAATTGTAAAAAGACCTTATTTTTCAATCACTTGAAAAATGGCCGCCCAGGCGGCCTTACCACTGGTAATTTTACATTACAAAAGGTAATGAGCTTTGATTTTCATTCCTTTAAAGGTTTCGTATTTTTTTATCCCTAACTTGATCGAATCCTTGGCAAATTTTCATGATTCTGAAGGTTTTTCCACGGCGGCTTCGTTTTCCAACCGCATCGCCTCGGCAAACAGCCTTTCGAGGTGGCGACGGATATCTGGCGGCCAATCGCCGATCAGACTCGTCAGTCGCTCCGGATCCTTGGCGTACAAGGCGCGCGAAGCTTCTTCGAAATTCGGCAGGTTGCCCGCCATTACCCACATGAATTTGCCGGCGGCTTCCGTAGCCAATCGCGCTAGTTCCTTGCCGCGCCCGCGTTTCCGGGCTTCGTCGACCAGTTTGCGCAGTGCGCCCGAAGCGCCGCCCGATTGTTGATCCAACCACTCCCAATGTCGCGGTAACAGTGAAATTTCACGGCAAACCACGCCGAGTTTCGGTCGTCCCGGTCCGGTCCGGACTTCGGCGGCAGTTTCGCCCGGCGCAAATCGGGGATGGCTGGCCAGCCGCTGGAGCACTTCTTCCGGCGATCCGCGGAAATCGAAATCGATCTGAACACCAGTTTGATCCTCGAAGATGAGAATCCGATCCGTTTCGCCTTGATCGAGGCGACTCTTGGTCTGCCGCAACATGGTTTCCAGGTTTCCCGAGGCAATCAACCGATCGCCGGCAAAGGCGGTATAAGTACGATTGTCTTCCATCATCTTCTCCCTAAAATTAGACTATTTGCTTGACGATCGGAAACAACTCCCGACCTCAAGCTTGTAGCGAATAATACCCGGGTAAAAAAGATTTGTCAATATTACCCGGGTAATATTTTAGAAATTTTTTCGGCCCCGTTTTCAGGCGAACAAGGTGGTTACCGTCGACCTTATCTGATCGAAATTGAAGGGTTTTGCTAAAAAGCCATTGATATCGTCGCGTTTGATGCCGGTCAACATATCGAGGGGATAGCCACTGGTCAGTAATATTTTGAGGCTTGGAGAAAGAAGATGGACTTGATGGATGATATCGTTGCTGGATATATCCGGTAAATTATAGTCGACGACGATCAGATCCAAATCCTGGTTCAACCGTTTCAGTTCGCGTAGGCCTTCGCTTCCGGTTGTCGCCGCGAAGGTCTCGAAACCAAGTCGGCTGAGCATCCGCTGGATGAGGCTCGCCAACAGATCCTCATCTTCAATGATGAGGACTCGCTTGAGATCCCCCATCGAACCACCCCTAAACGGCCATTCAGGAAAAATGCAATCTATTCGCTCGCGACGGATTAACCGCCGAATATCTTTGTAATTTTTTCCTGCAGCACATCGGCTTTAAACGGCTTGACCACGTAATTGCTGACCCCCGCCTTCACCGCCGCCAGGATATGGTCCTTTTCCGACTCGGCGGTCACCATTAAAAACGGCACCGCCTTGTACTTTTCATTCGACCGGACCGCTTTGAGCAAATCCAATCCCGTCATTTTCGGCATGTTCCAGTCGGAAACGATAAAATCGACCTGATTATCCTTCAGGTATTCCATGGCGGTCGATCCGTCATCCGCTTCCGCGATGTTACGAAAACCGAGTTGCTTCAGCAGGCCGATGATGATTCGGCGCATCGTGGAAAAATCGTCGACACAGAGAATGTTCATATTCGGGTCGGCAGGCATGGTTACCTCCTCTATCAATCCATTCTTTTTATCATCACAAACCCCTGATGGAAGATCCATCACTACTCTTTTTTTTCGGCCATTTTTGTTACTCCTCAAGTTTAATCATCACTTCTCTGTTTTTACATGCTTTTTCCCGAACAATACCAAAATGACACGCCTTGAAAGATTGCCACGGTTGACATAGAAAGACTAATCATTCATAATTAGATTACATTAACTGAGGAAGGTTGACAATGACCCAAGCGAATCAACTTGAACCCAATCTGATATCCGAATCGTTGGAAGACTACCTCGAGACGATTTATCACCTCGTCCGCGATAAAAAAGTGGCCCGGGTGAAGGATATTGCCAAGGCACGAGATGTCAGCATGGCTTCGGTGAGCACCGCCATGCGGCGTCTGGCGGACCTGAATCTGATTCATTACACCCAGCGCGAGTTCATCGAACTGACCCCTGAAGGCGAGGAAGCGGTACGAAAAGTGATCGTCCGCCATGAAATCCTGCGCCAATTTTTACAGGATTTTCTCGGCATCGACGCGGCCATCGCCGATACCGATGCCTGTCAGATCGAACATCATCTCTCGGACTCGACCGTCGACCGTTTCGTTCGCTTGCTGGAATTCCTGGCCAATTGTCCCGACGGGAAAAAGGCGCTGGAGTTGTTTCGTTCCTGCCAGGAAGTGAACGCGGATCTCGAATCCTGCCGCCAAATCTGCGAAGGTCGGATGCGCTGGCGCTGGCGCGGCGGCGAAGCCGAACTCACCACTTTGGGCGATCTGACGCCGGGCCGTCACGCCCGCGTGGCCAAGATCAACGCCCGCGGCGCGCTCCGCCAGCGATTGATCGACATGGGCATGTTGCCGCTGACCGAGGTCGAGGTGGAGCGCGTGGCGCCGTCGGGCGATCCGATCTGGATTCGCATCCGCGGTTTCAATCTGTCCCTGCGGAAAGAGGAAGCCCAGGGCATCGTGGTAACTCCGATCTGACCGGCGGATTCCGGGAAAGGACAACCAGAAGCGTAACACCATGGTCCGCGAACTCCACCACGAACGCACGTATCGCATCGCCTTGGCCGGCAACCCGAATTCCGGCAAGACTTCCCTCTTCAACGCCCTGACCGGCGCCAACCAGCACGTCGGCAACTACCCCGGCATCACCGTGGAAAAACGGGAAGGCGGATACCGCGACAACGGCGATCATTTTCAAGTGATCGATCTGCCCGGCACTTACAGCCTGTCGACTTATTCGCCCGAGGAACGGATCGCGCGGCGGGAAATTCTGCAGAAAGATCTCGCCGCCGTGGTGGTCGTCGCCGACGCCACCAACCTGGACCGCAACCTATACCTGTTGGTGCAGGTGATGGAATTGGGCGCCAACGTCGTGCTGGCGCTCAACATGAGCGACGAGGCGGCCAAGGGCGGCCAACGGCTCGACGTGCCGCAGATGCGGGCCTTGCTGGGCATCCCGATCGTCGAAACCGTGGGCCATCGCGGCGGCGGCGCGGCCGAGCTCAAGGCGGCGATCCGCCGCGCGGTCGAACAGCCGACGCGCGGCCGGCGGGTCGTGTATCGTCCGCGCCTCGAGGAAGTGCTGGCGCGAATGGCCGACCGGCTCGACGTCCATCTGTCGCGCACCGCGCCTTCGTCCCGCTGGTTGGCGATCAAGGTGCTCGAGGAAGATCCGGAAGTGGATCAGTACCTCGCCGGCCGCCTGGACGACGTGCCCCGTTTTCTGCGCGAAGTCCGGCAGGAAGCCGCGTCGCTGTTGGCCGAAACCCGCACCGACGGCCCCTTGCTGGTGGCCGATCATCGCTACGCCTTCATCGCCGGGTTGCTGCGCGAGGTCCGGCTGACGGAAATGCGCCGCGACTCGCGACGCGTCTCCGATTTCGTCGATGCCATCCTCTGTCATCGCCTGCTGGGCATCCCGCTCTTCCTGGCGCTGATGTACCTGCTGTTCTGGTTGACGTTCACCGCCGGCCGCGTCCCGATGGGTTGGATCGAGGACGGTTTCGCCTGGCTGACCGCCGCGCTGAACGCGCATTGGCCCGCCGGCCAGGGCGAGGTGCTGCGGTCGCTGCTGGTCGACGGTGTAATCGGCGGCGTCGGCGGGGTGCTGGTTTTTCTGCCGAACATCCTGTTCCTCTTTTTCGGCCTGGCGCTGTTGGAAGACACGGGCTACATGGCCCGCGCCGCTTTTCTGATGGACCGCTTCATGCATCGCATGGGCCTGCACGGCAAATCCTTCGTGCCGATGGTGACCGGCTTCGGCTGCAGCATTCCGGGCCTGATGGCTTGCCGGACCCTCGACAACGAGCGCGACCGGTTGACGACCATGCTGGTGCTGCCGCTGATGAGTTGCGGCGCCCGGCTGCCGATCTACCTGCTGCTCATTCCGGCCTTTTTCCCCGTGCCCTGGCAGGCGCCGGTGCTGTGGCTGATGTACCTGATCGGCATCGGGCTGGCCGTTTTGCTGGCGCGGCTGATCCGCAGCACGATTCTGGCCGGCGAGGACGCGCCGTTCGTCATGGAACTGCCGCCCTACCGCTTGCCGACCGCCAAGGCGATGCTGCTGAAAATGGGCCAGCGCGCCGGGAGCTATTTGCGCAAGGCCGGCACCGTCATCCTGGCGATTTCCATTCTGATGTGGCTCGCGGCCTCGTTTCCCAAGCGATCCGGTGATGCGGAAACGCCGCCGTCGCCGGCCGTCGATCGGCAGCAAGACCTCGAATACTCCGTGGCCGGCCGCGTGGGCAAAATCCTGGCGCCCGTCACCGGCACGATGGGGGCGGACTGGCGAATCGCCACCGCGATGATCGGCGCCTTTGCCGCCAAGGAAGTGTTCGTCTCGCAACTGGGCATCATTTTTTCGCTGGGCGAGGACAACGCGGAGCCGGAGACGCTGCGGCAGGCGTTGCGGCAGGCTTACTCGCCCTTGCAGGCCTTCGCCATCATGCTGTTTTTGCTGGTCGCCACGCCGTGCATGGCGACCATGGCGGTGATGCGGCGCGAATCCGGTTCGTGGAAATGGGCGGCGCTGCAATTCGGCGCGCTGACCGGCCTGGGCTGGCTGCTGGCCACGCTCGTTTATCAAATCGGCGGCTTGTTCGCTTGATGGAGGTGACGGATGCCCGCGTGGGAACTGTTTCTGCTGACCATCATTGTCCTGGGCGCCGGGGCTTATCTGGTCCGGCACTACACCGAGGCGCGCCGCCGGCGACGCTATTCGCCCTGCGCCGGCAATTGCGCCGACTGCCCGTTCGCCGACTTGTCGCGGGATTGCGCCGATCCGAGCTTGCGCGAAGTGCAGATCAAAAAGAGATAATTGAATTGTTCTCGCCTCATGCCATTATCAATGATATGTAATCCTTGGTCGTCTTATTTTTCCGCCGCCCCGAGGATGCCCTTGGCCGTCTCGAAGGGTGCGATCCTTTCGGGTGCCATGGTCTTCGATCCGCTAGGATCGATAGCCATGCAAAGCGGATGTGGAATATGAAAACGTCGGCGATTCTTTCATTTCGGGGTGCCATGGTCTTCGATCCGCTAGGATCGATGGCCATGTAAAGCGGATTTGGTTTTTGGAAACATCGGTGCGCGGGTGAATCAGCAGCCGCAGCCTTCTGATGGATTGTCGTCGTTTCCCTCGCTACCTGTTCCATCGGTCGCTGATTTAGTCGGAGTTCTTTTGACAATTTCGGTAAAAAGGTAAACGTCCTTTTCGCTTGAGACGATTATATTATCAACACGTGCATTATAGATCGGTAATAATTCCAAACGATTTTCACATTCCAAATTTCCATTTTCGTCATAAATGGAATAGAAAGGCTTGACTCTTCCCTGGCTTAAAAGGCCTTTAAAAAAACCCAATTCGCCGGCCATGTATAACTTGTTGAAGGCAGTCAGATAAGGAACAACGTTATAGTCGGGCGCGTCCTGGTATTCGCTTTCTTTCCATTGCCACAATTCTAGGCCGGTTTGGGTGGAATATTTGTTGATCGCCAGTCCTTCTTCACTAAAGTCGTCACCGAAAACATAGATATTTTTATCCTGGTCAAAATCAATCTCCATTATCAAATAGGGATAGCTGATAATGATTTCTCCGTTATCGAGAGTCTCCCCCGACAACTTCCTTTTTGCCTTTAAAAGAACACCTTTTTTTTCGTCACCTTCCAAAGAGCATAATTTTATTCCCGCGAAGGAAAGTTCTTGCTTCTCGTTATCCAAAATCAATGCATCTGGCTCACCGATGTTACAATCAAAATCTGCGTTATTATCCCCGTCCAGATTGTCCTCCCAAAGTGGTTCGCCGTTTTCAGCAAGTCGGCCGATTTTATAATTTCTTAGTTGGTCTTTATAAATTAAAAACGAATAATACGGGTTATTTTCTTCATCGAGAATTAGCTGTCCGAAAACTGCGTTTTCAATATTATATTCATATAGCTGAATTCCGGACGAATCGTATTTGGCGATGGTTGCGGAATATTCGTCGGATTGATAAAAATTCTCCATACCAAGAATGATATTCCCCGAACTATCGATAAATGCTCTGTAGATTTTGTGATCCGCATCGTCCTCGGAGATCTCGATGGACAATATTTCGCCTCCCGCCGAATTATATCCGGTTAAAATTTTTGCATAGTCTTCATCGGTAACTAAAATAATTTCGTCGTTTAAGCCAACGAAGATGCTTCCGCTAGAACCAAATGAAGGCGAAAAATGCTTTTCCCAACCGATTTCACCGCTGGCCTCGATCCGTCGCAACAGACTAACCGATTCATCCTTGGTTGAACGAAACGACCATGTGTAAATTGCCGTCCCACTTGGCGCTGATAAAAAGTTAACTAGTTCTTCCTCACCTACTGCTAATCCCCATTGGAAAGCATTATTCGAATCATATTTTAGAAAGTAATTTCCCTCTTTTAAATCAAAGGAATCGCCTGCCGAGGACAAGCCGACAGCAACAAATAAAATGATTCCAAAAACAATTTCAATAAAACTAGCAATTTTCCCTAACATTTATTGTGCCTTCCCGAATCCATCATTAACCAAATGATTATTTCCCATGGGTATTTCGCGCTCTTCACTCCAAATAATAGGAGCCCTACCATCAAATTCATAATTCTTTGAAGCGCAAGCATATCGAATCATTGGTTGAACAACATCATCCCAATTACCTTCGATTGTTTTGAAAAATTTGATTTGATGTGGATTAGTCATTGACGAATATTGCCAAGAAATGAAAAGACCGCTATGATCAGCAGTACCCCAGGGTTCCTCGGTATCCCCAAACATTGGCACATAATACCCTGCCTTTATTGTGGCACTTATTTGTGCAAATGTATTTACAATAATATGTGCTTCCTTATCTGTTAACGGATGTTCCTCAGTACTGTTTGATGTAATATATGCTGTATGTTTTAAAAAATATAAAATAAGATTGTTAGTGCCCTGTCGGTCATAAATCGGAACATTCAACAATCGGCCATTAGTCCCTTCTCTGATTGCCCATGAGGCGAACTCCGAGCACCAAAGTGGTTTCGGGTCACTCATTTTTTCCCAAGTATTGCCATAACGCGGGCTCCAGGATTTGCCGATTTCGCCGGCCGCCACCCGAATGATTTGGTTGGTCGAATGGTCGACATATTGTAATCGTCGTAAACAAATCGCTTCGTCTAAAACAACCGCCGACACCGGAACATCG
>JAAYVF010000134.1 GCA_012517325.1 Myxococcales bacterium
ACGATCCCGATCTAAAAGCAGCGAATCTCCCTGGGCGATCTGAACCGTTTTACCGGTTCTCATATCGATTTCGACAAAACCGCCGTCCTGTTCGAATCGCTCGACAAACAAATTATAATATTGTTCCGGATTCTCGGGATTCGTTTTATTATTTAATGTCTGTGCAGGATATGAACGGTTCACGAAAAAGCACATCGTCAACAAAACACCGATGGAAAACGAAATAGATAAAGCGCGGATTCTGGTATTCATGAGACCTCCAAGGTCAAAAAAATGCTTCACTGGAAGCAATTTGTTTCCTTTAATTGAAAGTATAATACAAAGACAATTCATTGATGTCAAATAAAATCAAATATTTCAAAAATCTACCTTTTTTGGTGCAAATATATTAAATTTTTCCTTCTCCTTATAATGGATCAAAGGCAAGTTGCGCAGGCGGGCGATGTGCCTTATTGTCGCCGGAAGCCGAACCGAAACCGGGGATCATGAAAGACGCGCTGCTGCTGTTGCGGATTCACATCGTGCTCATCGCCGTGATGGGGACGCTCGTTTTCGGCTGGCTGATCACCGACACCTACCTCGTCGGCGTGGCGCTCGTCGTCGGCCTCGACTGGCTGCTGATCAACCTGATGAACCGCCTGAGCGACATCCGCGAGGACCTCGCCAACCGCATCCCGGCGACCGAAAAAATCCAAGACCGCCAGCGGACCATTGTGGCGATCTTCATCGTCGTCTTCGGCGGCTCGCTGCTCTGCACCTGGTTCTGGCGGCCGGAACTGACCGGCTGGCGGCTGTTCATGCAGGCGACCGGCATGGTCTACAATTTCCGCGTCATTCCCTTCCCGGGCGGCCCCAGGCGCCTGAAGGAAGTGTACTTCCTCAAAAACCTGATGTCGGCGCTGGGTTTCGTCACCACCTGTTTCTGCTACCCGCTGGCGACCGCCGGCTACCGGCCGCTGATCGGCTGGGCGGCGGTGGCGGCGCTGATCCTCTATTTCGTGCCCTTCGAGCTGACTTATGAAATTCTCTACGACCTGCGCGACGTGGCGGGCGACCGCGCGACCGGCGTGCCGACCTACCCGGTGGTGCACGGCACGGCGGTGACGCACCGGATCATCCGCGGCCTGCTGATCGGATCGGTGGGGCTGCTCGGCGCGGCCTTCGCGGCCGGCCTGGTCGGCGTGCGGGAACTTCTGATGGCCCTGGGGCCGACGATCCAGTATTTCGCGCTGCGGCCGTTGCTCCGCCGCGGCCCGAATACCGACGACTGCATCCGCGTCACCAATCTGGGATGGGGAATGTTGGCGTTTTACCTGGTGTGCACGGCGCTCTGGATCGCCGCGGGGTTGCCGGCCAACGTCTTCCTCTGGAAATCCGTGATCAACGCGTAAGGGATCGACGTCAAGAGGACGTGCAGCCAGACGCGCCCCGCGCCGGGATGCGTCGCCGCCAGCAGCGCGATGAAAATGCCGCCGGCGATCAGGCGCACGCCGGCCAGGTTCATTTCCATCCGTTCGCGCCGGCGCACCGCCAGCGCCAGCAGCGTCAGCGCGGCGGCGACGGCGGCGAACAGCCCGAACCAGTCGCCGCGCCAGAACCAACGGAAACACAACCACCACGAAACGTAGAGCAACAGGTGCAGCAGCGCGGGCGCGCCGAGCACCAGCAGCCAGCGGCCGCGCCCGGCGAGTTCGCGCAACAAGAGCGTCACCGCGAACGCGAAGATCGCCCAGCCCACCACGCCGATCAGCGGCACGCCCAGGTAACCCGGCTCGGTCCAGGCCCACAGCCCGCAGCGCACCGCCACCACCTCGACCATCGCCGCGTCGAAAAAAACGATCGCGCCCACCGCCAGTGGCGCGGCGCTTTCCAGCCGGGGCCACAGCCGCCGGATCACCGCCCGCCCCGAAAGGATGACCATCGGCCAGATCAGCGGCACGAGCAGCGGCACCCCGCCCACCCGGAACCACCAGGCCTCACTGTAGGAATAGAAACCGTAAACCGCGACCGACGTAGCTTCGCCGATCCAGGCCGCGACAAAAATCGGTGGGGTCAGCCGCCAGGTTTCGGGATCGACGCGCGCCATGACGACGTAGGCGATCGGCAGAAAGATCAGGCAGACGATTTGAAACAGGACCACGCCGCGACTCCGGTGACAACGGGGAAGATATCGAAAGGGGCCACGGCGGCGTGGCCCCTGAATTCAGCGATTAAAACCGACGGTCGTTATTCTTCCCGCGGGCGGGTCGGGATGACGCGCTCGTTGCGGCGACGGCGGATGGTGCGCGGCCGGCGGGGCGGCGCCTCTTCCAGCGTCTGGACGGCCAGACGGTCGTTTTCGTTGAGCGAGTCGAGCACCCGGCGTTGCCGGCGCGGCGTTACTTCGTGATAGATCTGGGTGGTAACGGAGCTCGAGTGACCGAGAATGTTCTGCACCTGCTGGATGTCCTTGCCGTTGGAGAGCAGCATGGTGGCCATGGTGTGGCGCAGGGCATGCGGGGTCAGGCGGCGGCGGATGCCGGCGGCCTTGCGGATGCGCTCGAAGAGATTCTCGATGGCGAAGATCGAGAGGCGGCCGCCGAAACGGTTGAGGAACAAGGCCTTCGGATCGCCCTGGAGATTGCGGCGGATCTTGAGGTATTCCTTGATGGTTTCCAGCACGCCCTGGTTGCCCAGCACGAGGGTGCGATCGCGATGGCCCTTGCCGCGGATGTGGACGGTGCCGGTTTCGACGTCGAGGTCCTCGATGTTGAGTTCGGACAGCTCGCCGATGCGCATCGCGGTGGCGAAGAGCAGTTCGATGATCGACCGGTCGCGGATGGCGTTTTCATAGTGCAGTTTGACCTTGCGGCCGCAGCCGGGGCGCAGTTCGCCTTCCAGCCGCTTCACGTCCTCGCCGAGGAATTCCAAGAGCCGCATCATGTCTTGCGGGTTGAGGATTTTCGGCAGGTTCTTGGTCATCTTGTATTTGCTCTCGACGCCTTCCAGCGGCGCTTTGTCGATCATGCCCTTGCTGATGAAATAGCGGAAAAACGCTTTCAGGGTCATGATCTTGCGGCGGATGGTCGAATCCTTCAGGTTTTGCTCGTCGTCGAGATAGCTGAGATACGAATTGACGTCCGCCACGTCGACCTTTTCCATCTCTTTGTTCTGCATGAAATCGGCGAACTGGCCCAGGTCGTAGGCATAGGCGCGATTGGTTTTTTCGGACAAATTGATTTCGTTCGTACAGGCCACCAGAAACTTCTCAACCGCAGTAAGTAGATCCATGGGTATTTATCTCCTCTCATTCCTTTTTTGCCGAGACATCGCTACGACGACCAATCTTTGTTTGCCCTCTCGGCCATGCAATTAGTCAGGTTGGCGTCTGATTATCCTCGTTTGACGATCCTGTTTTTCTTTGGCATTGCCGCTTGTTTTCTTTTGTCTTCCTGCCCCCTCCCTTCTGTATCCCCCACACCAAAAGGTTGACGTTACGTTTTTATCGAAAATCGACCATTATCGGATTGATTCTCATCGCCAAATTACTGAAAAATCCAATTATTTCGAGGCGTTAGACGTAATAAAACCAGCCCTCGCCACTTTTACCAATTATTGTTCGGCCGTATTATTACCTGGATTGGAGGAGCTTGTCAATCTTATTTTTTGATAAGTAACTTCCGTGGACCGGCGAGTACACGGAAAAATTTATCACCTTGATTTTACTGACTTTTTTCTTTCAATCCTCATTCAAACCGGCCGAAAAATGCCCGCTTGGAATAATCTGCCGGGGCCGAATTATTCCAGATTGTGCGTTGACCCCGGGTTTGTTTCAATCGTCGGCTTCCAAATACTCCAGTAAAATCCGGTTGTCGTAGTGCGGATAACCGAGTTTCGCCGCCAGTTCGGCGCCCGTCAGGCGGTTGGCTTCCGCCCACAGCCCGGTCAGAAAGGCGCCGGCCTTAGGATTTTCCCACCAGAGCTTGCCGAAGTTTTTCCGCAGATGATGATCGAGCATCGCCTCGAGATAAAACGCCTGCACGTAATCGGCGGCGTACAAGAACGGATCCAGATCGGTTAGATAGCGCGTGGCTTCCTCGTCGTTCAGTTGGAAACCGTAGGCCTTGCTCAGCCAATATTGATAGCGCTGCCGCGGATTTTCGGCGCCGCGGTGAAATTCCGTTTCGTAAAGCAGCTTGGCCATGTAGCGCCGCGCCATGTAGAACCGGCCGAATTTCACCCGCTGATGGATCTTTTGCCGTTCGGCCGGCGGCATCGTCGTGTACTTTTTCAGCCAGGCGTCGCGGTCGGGCAACGACTGCATCAAGTAGGCATAGCCCTCGGTGACGGCGTTGGAACCGAGTTGTTGGAATTCCCAGACGGGATTTTTGCCGTGCGCGAAATGCAGGGCGTGGCCGAAGTCGTGGAACAGGGCCGAGTAATCGTCGTAGCCGCCGATCGGCTTGATGGTCAGCCGCACATCCGCGGGCACCTTCACCGAGAAGCACGCCGCGCGCGGATTCTTTTTCGGCAGCGGCTCGTCCTGCACCAGAATTTTGTGGCGCGCCACGTCGCCGACGCCCAATTTATCGAAGGTCGCGAACGCCGCGGCCATCAGCTTGTCGGCCGGGAAATAGGCGTCGAATTCCTTGTTGCCCAGCAGCCGGCCGATGTCGCTACGCCGGAAATCCCGGCGCGGAATCGGGCTGACCTCGTCAAACAGCTTCAGGTAGGCCGTCTCCGACTGGTCGATGAACTCACGGCCGCGCCCCAGCAGCTCCTCCAGGTCGAACATCCGGTAGGCGACCGACAGGTCGAGATAATCCCGGTAGCCCAGGTCGACGGCCAGCCGGTGCCCGGCGTCGAAGATGCGCTGCAGGATCACCTGGTTGAGCAGGCCGTAGATCCGGTATTCCTCTTTCGACAATTCCGCACGCTTTGCCGGGTCGGCCTGGTTGGCGATGATGCCGCGCAGGTTAAAGTACGGCACGAGCTTGCCGTCGACCAGCACCATCTCGTTCGCCTCGAGATCGGACTCGATGTCCCACAGCACGGCGGTTTCGTTGTTGATGTATTCGATTTCGAGGTAACGCAGGAAATAGCCGAGCGCCCGCTTCTCCTCGGGAACGGTCGCCGCGGCCATCGCCGCCTTGACCTGGGCGATCGTATCCCGCCCGAACAGCTCGCGGTGGGCGCGGTAGAGGCCCGCCTGCTCGCTGGGTTTGCCGAAGACATAGGTTTGCCACAGCATCTCGTTCTGCTGAATCAGCAGCTCCTCGGCCTCGGCGCGCCGCTCGGCGACGGTTTTCCCGCCGGCGGCCAGGGCCGCGGCCGCGCCCATTAAAAGCAGGGCCGCCGCCAACAGACCGAACCAGAATTTGCCGCGTTTCGTCGCTTGCCTCATCGGGTTCTCCTTCGCGTCAATCCTTGACCACGCCCAGGTTTTTCCGGCCGCCGGCCTGGCAGACCGTCACCGCGGTCAGGTCGAGAATCGTCTCGGGATCGCTGCTGCGCTGCAACACGTTGAAGGCGCCGTTGATGCCGATCAGCAGCGGGCCGATCGCCGCCGCGCCGCCCAGCTCGCGCAGCAGTTTGTAGGCGGCGTTGCCGCTCATCAGGCCGGGGAAAATCAGCACGTTCGCCTCGCGGGTCATGCACGAGAACGACCAATGCTGCTGCAGGCGCTCGTAATTGACCGCCAGGTCCGCCTGCATCTCGCCGTCCACCTCGAGATCGGGCCGCAGCTCCCGCACCAGCCGGGTGGCCTCGATCATCTTGAGCGGCAAGGGCTCGTCGCGCACGGTGCCGAAATTGCTGTAGGACAGCATCGCCACGCGCGGCTTCACGCCGAAAAACGACGCCAGGTCGGCCGTCATCGAGGCGATGCACGCCAGTTCCGCCGCCGAGGGATTGTCGTTGACGGCGCAGTCGGCGAGAAACACCACGCGGTTCTTGAACAGCATCATGAAGGCACCGGCCACGACGCAGGCGTCCGACCGCTTGCCCATGGTCTGCAGCACCGGCCGGATGGCGTCCGGGTAGCGCCGCGCCGCGCCGCCGATCAAGCCGTCGGCCTCGCCCAGGCGCACCATCAGCGCTCCGACGTACATCGTGTCCTTGCGCAGCCAGTGGCGCGCCTCGATCTCGGTCATGCCCTTGCGCTGGCGCATCGCGTACAGGGTTTGGACGTACTTTTCGAAGTTCGGCGACCGCGCGGGGTCGATCAACTCGCAGCCTTCCAGATTGACCCGCAGTTTTTTCGCCTCCCGTCGGATCACCGCCTCGTCGCCCAACAGGACCGGCGTGGCGATTCCTTCCTCGACGATCAGATGCGCGGCGCGCAGGATGTTGAGGTCGTCGCCCTCGGGGAAGACGATCCGCTTCCGCTCGCCCTTGGCGATGTTGACGATGTTGCGCATGATCCAGTGCGCCGGGCCGAGCAGCCGCTCGAGGCGGTCGCGGTACTGCTCGCAATGAAAATCCTTCACCCGGGCCACGCCCGTTTCGATGGCCGCCTTGGCCACCGCCGGCGCCACCCACAACAACACGCGCGGATCGAACGGTTTGGGAATGATGTAATCGCGGCCGAAGGAGAAATGGCGGCCTTCGTATGCCTTGGCCACCGATTCCGGCACGTCCTGCCGGGCCAGCGCGGCCAGTGCCTTGGCGGCGGCGATCTTCATTTCGTCGTTGATGGCGCGGGCGCGCACGTCCAGGGCGCCGCGGAAAATGAACGGGAAGCCGAGCACGTTGTTGACCTGGTTCGGGAAGTCGGAACGGCCGGTGGCGATGATCGCGTCGGGTCGCGCCTCGCGGGCCACATCCGGCATGATCTCCGGATCGGGATTGGCCATGGCGAAGATGATCGGGTCCTTGGCCATCGACCGCAGCATGTCCGGCTTCAAGGCTCCGCCGACCGAGACGCCCAGAAAGACGTCGGCGCCGACCAAGGCTTCGGTCAAGGTGCGCGCCGTGGTGTCCGCCGCCCATTTTTCCTTGTAGGGATTCATGTTTTCGGCGCGGCCGCGATAGACCACGCCCTTGGTGTCGCACAGCACGACGTTTTCATGCCGGACGCCCAATTTGACGAACAGGTCGGCGCAGGCGTGGCCGGCGGCCCCGGCGCCGTTGACGACCACTTTCACGTCTTCCAGGCGGCGGCCGGTCAATTCGCAGGCGTTGATCAGGGCGGCGGCGCTGATGATCGCGGTGCCGTGCTGGTCGTCGTGAAAGACCGGGATATCCAGCATTCCCTTGAGTTTTTCCTCGATGTAGAAGCAGTCGGGCGCCTTGATGTCCTCGAGGTTGATGCCGCCGAACGTCGGTTCGAGCAGGCGCACGGTGTTGATCACGTCGTCGGGATTTTTCGAGTTGATTTCAATGTCGAAAACGTCGATGTCGGCGAAGCGTTTGAACAGGACGCCTTTGCCTTCCATCACCGGTTTGGCGGCATATGGCCCGATATTGCCCAGGCCCAGAACGGCGGTGCCGTTGCTGACCACGGCGACCAGGTTGCCGCGCGTGGTGTACTTGTAGACGTCGTCCGCGTTTTTCGCGATGTCGCGGCACGGTTCGGCGACGCCGGGCGTGTAAGCCAGGGAAAGTTGTTTGCCGGTGGAACAGGGTTTGCTGGAGACGACCTCGATTTTTCCGGGCCGTCCTTGCGCGTGATAATTCAGTGCGTCTTTCCGCGGATCGCTCATGATTTTCCCCTTAATGATCAGTCGAAACATGCCGAATATTAAAGGTAGAAGCGTTTTCTTCCAAGGGCGGTTGTCCCGAGGATATTTTGGTATGCATTGGGGACCGGGCGAAGCGGACAGTCGTTCTTGCGGCACCGGCACACGCAAGGAGGCGCAACATGCCGAACGTCGTCAAATTGACCCCCGCGGTGGAGCGCGAAGACTCGTTGGAACGGATTTATCGCCGGCAGCGGCGGCAGTTGCGGGAACTGGGGTTGATCGTGCCCCCGGAAAACGAGCTGTTCACCCCCGATAGCCCGCTGGAAGCCAAGGTGGCCTTCTACGCCTGGCTGATCGGCAAGGCGACCGCCGCCTGATCCGCGACCGCGAAGAAAAACCGGATATCCTCCGATCGGCCGCTCACCGCGCGCCGCGTCAAGATCCCGTGAAATATCCAACCAGGAATACGATGGTTTTCGATTCGTCGGGATCGATGGTCAGGTCGCTTGACGGAACACGGTCATGAACCCGCGCGGACTCGGGTTCAAGACCGTGGCACCCAAGTTCTTCCCGGAATACCAGACCGCGAACGAGGGTCACGAATTAGAAAACAACAATTGTTTTTCCATTCGCGTTCATTCGCGTTTATTCGCGGTTCCAATCCTGTCTTTTTCCGACGAAACCACCTTATTGTGCCACATCTTTATTCCGCGAAACGCGGTAGAAAGGCGTGCTTTTTAACCGCGAATGAACGCGAATAAGACTGAATTGGCGGATAACTTTTCACCACACCTTCAACCTCGTTCCTCGGTTGAAAGTGTGGCACCTCGGGAGTCGTCAATCACCGCGAACGAGGATCACGAGTCGAAGAAAATGGCTTTACCCTTCGGGCTCTTTCGCGGTTCCATTCCTTGACTATGCTCCGGGCATGGCCGAAATTGAACCGGCAACCTAGCGGAGTCGATGATGAAACGCCTGACGAGCGCGGCGCTTTCGGTTTTAATTCTACTGCTGTTGTCCGGGCCGGCGGCGGCCTGGACGACCCTCGTGCTGTCCGACGGCCGGACCGTCACGCTGGACCAGCCGCCCTTTTTCGACGGCGGCGCCTTTCGGTTGCCCGCCGGCGCCCGACTACCGCGCGAACGCGTCGCGGAAATCCGCTTCGAAAAGGAAGTTCAGGCGACGCCGGACACCTGGCGGTACGACGCGGCGCGCTACGAGGCGTTGTTCGCCAAGGGCCGCGAGCTGGCGCGGCAATATCCCAACCGCGACGGCGTGATTCTGGAAGACCTGGGCGCCTGGCGGCTCGAGGACGACGGAACCCAGCGGTACAGCTATCGTTTCGCGGCGCTGATTCTCAAGGACGGCGCGAAGCGCTGGGGACAGGTCGGCGTCGGGGTCGATCCCGACCGCAATCGGCTGGACGGGCCGTTCGGGGTCGTAGTGCACCCGGACGGATCGTACCGGGTGGCCGGCGACAGCGCCCGCAGTTCCGTTTCGCCCTACCAGGGCGACGTTTTCTTCAACCGCTACAATGTCACGCGGCTGGCGATCCCCGACGTGCGCGTCGGCGACATCGTCGAATACCAGTACACACTCACCGATTTCCGCCCGCCGCGGCCCGACTTCTTCTTTCCCCAGTTCGTGTTTCAAACGACCGTGCCGCTGGCGCGTTCCCGGATGGAAGTGCGCGTGCCGGCCGGCCGGCAACTCAACTGGCGGATTAAAAATTTCCCCGCCGGCCGCGCCGAACCCGAGCGGGCGCGCGACGCCGACGGCGGCGACCTGTACCACTGGGAACTGACCGACGTCGCCCCCTTCGACGCCGAGCCGTTCATGCCCAACTTCGGCGAGATCGCGCCGTCGCTGCGCGCCACGACGCTGACCGATTGGGGGCCGATCTTCGATTACCTGACCGAGTTCTATCGTTCCCGCCTGGTGGTGACGCCCCCGGTGGAAGCCGCCGTGGCGGCGGCGGTCGGCGACGCGAAAACCTTGCCGGAAAAGATCGACCGTCTGTACCGCTTCGTGCAGCGGCGGATCCGCTACATTTCGATCAAGACCGACATCGGCACCGGCTACACCGGCCACGCGGCCGAGGTCACCCTGGCCAACGGCTACGGCGATTGCACCGACAAGGCGCTGCTGCTGGCGACGATGCTCCGGGTGATCGGCGTCGAGTCGCACCCGATCGCGCTGCACACCTTCGGCGGCCGCCGCGACCTCTACGACCTGCCGAATCTGGGCGGCAACCACGCGATCAACGTGCTGTTCCTGGACGGCAAGAAGGTGTTCCTCGACGCCACGGCCGAAACGTTCCGCTACCCGGATTTCCGGCCCGACGATTACGGCCGCCCCTACCTCGACGCCCTCGGCCGCGAAATCGGCACCATCACGCCGCCGCCGGCCGGCGCCGACCGCTTCCGGCAGGAATGGACCTTGCGGTTCGACGAAACCGGCGGCGCGCGCGGCACCCGCGTCAGCCTGCCGACCGGAGCGCTCGAAGCGATGAACCGGGGACGGCTGGAGGGCCTGGACCCGAAGCAGCGGCGGCAGGAATTGCGGGCGCAGGCGCTGCAATTCGGCAGCGGCGGCCAGCTCATCGATTTCCGGGACGACCACGTTGACGACCTGGACAAGCCGCTGCGGACCGAGGTCGAGTTTCAGGCGCGATCGCTGGCCAAGACGGTCGGCGGCGTCTGGGTGATCGACCTGCCGCTGCCCGAACGCTTCAGCGCCATCAACCTGGAAACCCGGGCGACGGACCTGCTGACGCCGTTCGTCTACACCGAGGATTACGAATTCCGGGTCGTTTTGCCGCCGCGCTGGGAAGCCGTCGACCTGCCGCCGCCGCTCGCGGCGTCCGACGCGTACACCGATTTTTCCGGCCGCTATGAAAAAACGCCGGACGGCTTCATTTTGCATTGCACGCTGACGCGGAAAAGCGCCGCCGTTCCGGCGGCGGATTACGAAACTTACCGCGAAACCCTGATCCGGGTGGAAACCTTCTTCGGCCGCCGGGTCTTCGCGCGGGAGGTCCAACCATGAGCTACCGCGCCCGCCTGCTTTTGCTGCTGTGTCTGTTCCTGGCCGCCTGCGCGACGGTGCCGCCGCGCCCCGATCCCGCCTGCCCGGACAACCTGGTGCGGCTCGACGGCGAGGAATTGCCCGGGCGGCTCGCCGGCATCGCCGACGGGCAAATCCGCTTCGTCACCCTCAATGGCGAACTGAAAACCTACGCAGCCGCGCAGGTCGCCCGCATCGACCTGGGCCACCGCCTGGGCGACCCGCGCCTGAACCGGCTGACGGATCTCGATCCGGAAATCCGGGCGCTGATCGCCGACGCCGCCGCCAACCCGTTCAGCCGCGATTATACGCACGCCGTGCTGCTGCTCGAACAGCGGCGGACATTGACCCGCGACGGGCAGATGCTCGGCACGTACCGCGAGCTGGTGCAGATTCTGCAAAACGCCGGCCTCGACGAGGCCAACGCCACGTTTTCGTACGACAGCCGGCGCGACGAGGCGCGGGTCGATTTCGGCTACGCCATCGCGCCCGACGGCAAGATCAGCATTCTCTCCAGCGGCGCGGTGCGCGACACCAGCCTCGGCGACGGGCGGCCGGACGGCAGCAGCCGGCGCCAGTTGCAGATCGCCCTGCCCGACGCGGAGGTCGGCGGCTTCGTCTATTACCAGTTCTCGTTCCGGAAGAAACTCGATCCGCTTTACACCTTCGCGCACGGCGGCGGGCTGGCGTTTTCGTCCCCGGTCGGCGTGGCGCGCACGATCGTACGCGTGCCCAAGGACACCGCGCTCAATATCGTCGAACGGCACCTCGCGCCGGAAGTCGTCAAAACTGACACCGTCGAGGGCGACGAACGAGTCATCGTCTACGAGGCCCGTCGGCCGCCCGTCCGGCTGGACGAACCGCTGATGCCCAGTTGGAACGTCGTCGCGCCGTATTACCTGGTCGCCGTCGCGCAGCCGTGGTGGGCCCTGGCCGAGGCGTATGCTGCCGGTTGGAACGAGCGCTTGCAACCCGACGCGGCCGTGACCGCCAAGGCGCGGGAACTGACCGCCGGCCGGGCGCCTCGCGAAGCCGCCGCGGCGCTTTACCGCTTCGTGCTGCGCGACATCCGCGACAACGGCACCGCCATGTGGAACCGCGATCCGCTGCCCAAACCGCCCGCGCAGACGCTGGTCGAGGCCCTCGGCAACCGGATCGACCGCGCCGCGCTCCTGGTGCAACTGGCGCAGGCCGCCGGGTTGGACGCCGAGTTGATCCTGACCGAGAACTGGCGCGAACATCTGCCCTGGAGCGAGGCGCCGCTGCTGCGGAACCTGTCCCAGCCGCTGGTCTGGTTCTGTTTCGCCGACGGCGTGGCGTGGTGCTCGCTCGACGACGAGGATCGTGTTTTCGGTTCGCTGCCCGATACGCTCGCCGGCTCGTTCTACCTGGCGCCGGCGACCTGCGAAACCGGCGTGACGCCGGCCAACGACGAAGCCGCCAACCGCGCCACGTTGCGGTACGACATCTATCTCGACACCGGCGGCGGGGCGCGCGTGGTTGAGCATCACGAATGGACCGGCAACTTCGCCGTGCCCTGGCGCGACGCCCGTCAGCTCAACGACAAGCAACTGCGCGACCGGATGCAAAACGAGATTCGCGACATCGCCCCGCGGATGAAACTGGAATCGTTTCAACTCAGCGGCCTGAACGACCTGACCGACCCGGTCATGCTCGACCGCGTTTCCACCTGCCCGCTCCTGACCGTCAGCGGCGGCGGCCGTTACCAACTGCTGCGGCTGTTTCACCTGAGTTACGGCGAGCTGCCGCAGGTCGAACCGCAACGGCAATATCCGCTGGAAACCAACCGGCGCTACATCGAGCGGCACCTATACCGCTTCCATCTGTCGGCAGGCATGACGGTGCGCGACTTGCCGGCGCCGGTGAAGATCGCGAATCGGTGGAGCGCCTACGAGGGCCGCTGGACGCGGGACGGCGACGGGTTGACCTTCGCGTCGGAGACCCGGTTCTTCGGCCTGGAATTGCCGCCGGAGGAATTTTCGGGGTACGAGGATTTTCTGCGGGCGCGCCGGGAACTGGCGGAAATTCCGTTGCTGTTGGAAAAGGCCGCGCCCGAGCCGGCCGCGGCTCAGGGCCGCAAAAAGCGGTAATCGGCGAGGGGAATCCAGCCCTCGAGGCCGGTCGGAATGGCGACACGCGCGTAACGGTCGCGATCCTCGATGATCCGCAGCGCGAGGCCCGCGTGAATTTTAAACGCCTCGGGCGCGTCCTCGGCCGGCGCCGTGCGCACCACCGTCTCGGCGGCCGTCACGATCCCCTGGCGCCGCCCGTACTGCTCGTGCAGCCGGTAGCCTGCCAGCGGTCCGAAAATCGCCAGCGCGGTCAGCGCGCCGATGCCCAAAACCAACAACCAGCCGCGGCGTTGCCGCCAAGGCCCCCACAGCATGGCCGTCAGACCCAGGAGCAGCCAGGCCAGCGCCGCCACGCCCAGCGCCTCGCCCGGCGTGAACCAGCCGGCGACCGCCTCGGCGGCGCGGACCACCCAGACCTGTTCGGGTTGCGGCAACTCGTCGCGCAAGGTGGCCTGGGCGTAGCGCAGGTTGAACCGCAGATCGCCGTCGCGCGGCGCGAGGCGTAAGCCCATGCGGTAGGCCCACACCGCGACGCCGGTCTCACCGACCCGGAACGCGGCGTTGCCGAGGTTGAGGTACAAATCGGGATCGTCGCCGCCCGCGTCCACCGCCGCCTGATAGGACGCCAGCGCCTGCGCGTAATCTTTTTGTTCGTAGAAACGGTTGCCGGCGTTGTAGTGATCGGTCACCGGATCGGCGATCGCCGCGCCCGTCGCCGCCAGGCAAATCAACAACGCCAGCGCCGCCGCCCGTTTCATGATTCCAGCTCCTCGCCGAGCCGTTCCAGCAGCCGGCGCGCCTTATCCAGCGCTGCTTGCCGGGTGCCCGCGTCCGTCGCCAGGCCCCCGAACCGCACCGCGTCGGCCTCGCGCCACAGTTGATCGAGCCATTCAAGCGGTTCGGGCGGCGCGCCCTTGGCGCGCAACGACGAGAGCAGCGCCGCGCGATCCAGCCCCGGCGCCGCCGCGTCAAGCTTGTCGGCGACAAAGCCGATCACGGCCCGGTGCAACTCGGCGTGGAAGCGCGTCGGATCGGCGTCGGCCATCAGTTCCTGGGCCGCCTTGAGCCGCGCCTTGGCTTCTTTCATCGCCCGGCGGCTGCGATAGGTGCGCCGGTCGGCCCGCAACCGGCCGCGGCGGATCTGCCCGCCGATGACCGCCAGGACCAGCAGCGGCCAGAGCGCCAGGAGGCCCCAGACGACCGGCGAGGCGGCGAGCGCGGCCCGCCGCAACCGCACGTCATTCTTGTCGCGCCGGATGTAGCGCAAATCCTTGCCGCGCAATTCCACGGCCTCGCGGGTGAGCGTCGTCAATTGGCGCGCGTTCCCCTGCTGGGCCTCGCCGGTCACCTTGATGCGCAGCGGCGCGGAAGCGGCTTCCTGGTACTGCTTCGCGACCGGATCGAAATACGGCAGGCGGATGGGTGGGATCTCGTACTCGCCCGGCGCCGCCGCGATGAGGATTTCCTCGAAGGTTTTTTCGCCGGTGACCTTGTCGAAATTCGGCGTCATCTCGGCGTGGTCCTTTTCGCTGTAGACGCGCAGGTTGGCGTCGAGCGGCAGCGTCGGGCGGCGGACCGTTTCGACGTTGCCCTCGCCGGCCACGACGAGCTTGAGCGTGAACGGTTCGCCGACCGGCGTTTCGGTTCGATCCAGTTCGGCTTTGACCTGCATCCGGCCGACCGCGCCGGCGAAATCGGCCGGCTGATTTTCGGCCGGCAACGGCCGCACATTGATCTTGACCGGAACCGACTGCGCCTCGGCGACGTCGCGCTCGCGGAAGAACGACGGGAACATGCCGTCGAACGGGTCGCGCGAGCGGCGGCGGCTGTTGCCGTGCCGCACGTACTGGATGCGCAAACCCAACGCGCCGATCGTCTGTTCGCCGCCGGCGGTCGGGAAAATCGCGAAACGCTTGACGAGCGCCGTTTGATACAACCGGCCGTTGACCGCCTGCTGGGTGAAATTGAGCGTCGTCGAGGTCGGCAGTTCGTGCTGGGTGAAGCCGATGAAATCGGGCAGCGTGTTCAGTTCGTACTTTTCGGCGTCGACGTCGTCGCGCACGTACAGGTAATACTCGACGATCACCTGGCCGCCGACGACCGGGTCGGTCGGCTTGACGACCGCCTGCACGAAGAAGGGCTTGCCCGCCAGATCGGCCGGCGCCTCGTCCGGCGCGCCGCCCGCCGGCGGATTGGCCGGACCGGCGGCCGGCGGCGGCGGGGGCGGCGCGGCCCCGGAGTTGCCGACCGTCAC